>NZ_JAKEVN010000043.1:0-31604 GCF_022398505.1 Pseudoalteromonas sp. Isolate3
AATTAATGCTATATTGGCGTTAACAAAAAATTCTAATAATTCTTCATGGATTCGAGTTATGCTAAAGGCGAACACTTTACTCATTAGCGGGTTAGCTACTCTTTGCGCTCCTGTGCTAGCTTCAGAAAAAATAAATAACTATCAATCTTTTACTGGCTATACAGGCCTAATTAATACTCCTAACGCAAGTGTTATTGATGTTGGTCATATTGATCTAGGTTACAACAATATGCTTGACCTAAGAGGTAAAGAGTATGTTGATGGTCATAATTTTATTTTTTCAGCTGGTTTATTTGATGGCCTTGAGGTAAGTGGCCAAATAGCAGCCGAATCAATGAATGACAATTTGTTTTATACTGAAGGCAGTGGTCAACTGCGCGATTTATCATTTAATGCTAAGTATCAATTACCTTATATACCTAAAGAGTGGTTTACTGTTGCAATTGGTGCAAAAGATATCGGCGGTGCAGCAAATAACTACGAAACCTATTATGCAGTTGCCTCTAAAGAATTATGGGATTTTAGGTTCTCAGCAGGTTACGCTGTAAGTGACCGTATTAGCGGCCAAATGGATGGCCCGTTTGCGGGGGTTGAGTGGCAACCATTTGACTGGTTTGCACTACAAGCTGAACATGACGCCGATGCTTTTAATGCCGCAGCAAAAGTTACGGTCCCTAAAAAGTGGCTATATGATATAGGTGAATTAACATTCACTAGCCGTTTTTATAGCAATACAGACTACAGTGAAGAAGACACTTCATGGGGCGTTAATTTTAAAATGCCTTTATTCACAAAACCTGAATATGAGGCTATTGAAAGTGCGCCAGAACCCGTTTTATCAGAAAGTGACGAATTAGCATACTTTAAACTAAAGGCTAATAAAGAACCTGTAACCATTAAAGACCCTAATGCACACCGTTATTTCGAAAGCAATAAAGAAATGACCAAACAAGCAGCTACTTTAAAGCATGCTTTGGTTAAAGATGGCTTCGAAAGTGTGCAAGTCGGTTTTAACAGTGATAAGCAAATTGCAGTAAAATTTGAAAACTCAGTATTTAACCGTAACGACCTTGATGCTATAGGCCTTGTGCTTGGGCGCATTTCTCAATATGTAACCAGCGAAGGTGCTGAGTTTAATGTAATGATGTCTAAGCAAGATATTCCTCAGCTTAGCTTAAAAGGTAATGTAGACGAATATCGCGAATTTATTCTTGCGAAAAAACACCCAGAAGTAATTGTTTTTCAAGGCTCAATGCCGTTGCCAAGAGCATTAACTTGGGTTGGTTTAATGAATACAAGTACGCCTTATTTTAAACCAAGAGTGTCACTAAGCCCTGTGCTTAGAAATAACTATGCGACAGAACTTGGCGTATATGACTTTTCATTTGCGGTGCGTGCAGACGTTGATGTGCCATTATGGCAGGGAGCTGGGCTTAATTTTGGTGGCCAAGTGCACGTAGCCGATAGTGATGACTACGAAAAAGATGCACCGTTTAGATATTATCGCGAAGAGTCAGAGTTCGACAGAGCAACACTTTATCAAACATTTGCATTGCCTTACGGTATTTATAACCAAACCCAAATTGGTTATTTTAAAGATTACCAAGACTATATGGGTATTCAAAACGAAACAACTTGGTTAAGCCCTGAAGGCCGACATAAAGTGAGTGCCAATATAGGGTATTTCGATTATCAAGATTATGATGCACACAAAGATATTCAGGTAGTTTCTTACCAGTTTAATTGGGTTGAACAAGACATTACCTTGCATGCTGAGGCTGGTAATTACTTTTATGACGACTCTGGTTTTAAAGTTGAAAGCCGCTTTTGGTTTGGCGATAGTTATCTTGCAGTTTATGCGCAAGACACGAGCGTGAAAAAAATTGGCTTTGCTTTTAGCATCCCGCTTACACCAAGAAAAGACATGAGTGTGAGCCGCTATGGCCAAGTTAAAGGTAACCAAGCATGGCGTCACGTAATTGATACTCAAGTGGGTCAATCTCATAATAATGTAGTATTTAACCGTGCGTACACGCCATTTAATAATATAAGCTTAGACCGCAAGTTCTTAAATCAAGGTCGTTTATCAAAAGCTTATGTGTATGCTAACTTTAGCCGCTTGCGAGATGTATACCTAGAATATAAGTAACCAATTTATCTATGTTTTTTTCTGTTAATTTGAATGCACAGAGAATGAAATTATTTTTTGTAATCATAATTGATGGATTGTAAATATTACCTATAATTCATATTGAGCCTTTTTATTGAAAAATAAAGGCTCAATATGCGAAATGACTGTTGCAAATGTTGTGATTGTTATTTAACCTACTAGGTAGCTGTGTAAAGTTGTTACCTAATAACTCTTAGATTAGAGTCGGGCTAATAACTTTTCATTATTAATCGACCTTATTTGATACGTTTATTTAAAAAAGGAATAAAAGGACTCCCTATGTTTACTAACAAAAAAACGCTACTAGCAATGTCTGTAGCATCTGTTTTTGCTCTTTCAGGCTGTTCGAGTGATGACGACAAAAATGAGGTCGTACCTGATCCGGTAGATCCACCTGTAACCGTCATTGTTCCACCTGAAGCGCCTGCTGAACTAGGCCTAGTTGTTAACACTAGTGTTATTGATTCTGCTACAACTGATGTGGTTGATGCTACCGTAACATTTTTAGAAGACGGTGTTGTATCTAGTAACATCGTTGATGTTGATGGTGAAGCGTTAACAACTACTACAACTGAAGACGGTAGTGTTACTTTCACCGTTAAAGACGGTGCAACACTTGAAGAAGTAACTGTAAACGTAACTGCAGATGGTTATGTTGGTAAAACATTCGCAGTTAGCCTAGTGGCTGAAGAAGGCGAAACTTCAATTGACCAAGTTTTAGCTCTAACATCAAAAACTGCTGAAGGTATTGCTGATACTGTAGTTGAAGCTACAGTTGAAGCGGGTGGTACTACTTCTGCACCAATCGAAGCAGCTACTGAAGAAGGCGCTTCAAGTGCGTCTGCAACTGTACCAGCGGGTGTTATTTTACTTGATGAAAATGAAGAACCTGTATCTGGTGAAATTTCATTAAACGTAACAGGCGCTGATGCTACATCTTCTGCAGCACAATCTATTGTACCAGCAAATATTAATGACGCTGATGCAGAAACAACAGTTAAAGCTGTTGGTGTTGCTAATGTTACAATGACAAACAGCGAAGGTAAGAAAATTAAGAAATTCTCTGACCCTATCACTGTTTCAATGGCTATTCCATCTGACACTATGATCAATGGTGAAGCTATTCAAACTGGCGATATGCTAGGTCTTAAGTCTCATAACGAAGACACGGGTTTATGGCAGTCAGAAACTAACATGGTAACTGTAGGTGCTCTTAATGCAACTTCAGGTACTTACACTGGTAGCTTCCAAACAAGCCACTTAACATTCTTTGCTTCAACTGCACCGGTAGATGTTTGTAGTTCGGGTATCTCAGTAGCAGTTAGTGGTGATGATGTTCCAGCTAAAGGCTTAACTGTTTCTCTAGATTCTTCTGATGCAAGCTACACTAGTAAAATTAGCTCAAACAGCTCAAATAATATTGTAGTCACTTCGGGTCAAGCTAAGAAAGAAGGTATTTCTTCTAGTGCAACTGCATCTGTAACTGTAACTGACGGTAACGGTCAAGTTTGGTTTGAATCTAACGGCGAAGTTGATGTATGTGGTGAGGTACCTGTAGTACTAGCTAATCCAGTAACTTACACTTCAGAAGATTTCACTGTAACGGCTGCATGTTCTAACGATTCTACTCAAACAATCGATATGAGCGGTGCTCTAGTTAAGTATAGCTTAGCTAACAAGAAGAAAGTTGTTGCTTCAGGTTCAGGTGGTACATTCTCACTAGCTGACCTTGTTGAAGGTAGCACTTATAATGTAACTGTTAATGCACGTATCCCACTGTCTACAGGTGGTTCTACTGCAACTACAACTATTACTGCTGACGGTACTGCTGAGTCAATCGCATTATCTGCAGTTTGTGAAACAGTAACTGGTAGCTAATATATTTGTTAGTAATACTCAGGGTTTAATCCCTAAATAAAAAGCCGCTTTAAGCGGCTTTTTTTTGTCTGGATTATAGTAGCCGTCAGCCGTCAGGCTGAATTGCGATGTGTTTGTTTACTGCTATTGTGGTAAATGCCATCCGAGCCAAGCAAGCGTGACTCCTACGATGTAGGAGGCGTTTTAACGCCGAACATCTTTATTTTATTCACGGCTAAAGCCGTTCCCACGTTTTAATGTAGGCGTGAAATTTATTTCGCGCGTAAGATCTTTTTTGCACAAAGAGAAGTGAATCACGAGCCGTCAGCTTTCAGCTGTCAGTTTGAAGCCGAACGGTGTGGTTTGTAGGCTTACACGTAGGAGGTACTTTAGTGACGAAGTGTTTAGAGTAATTCACGGCTAAAGCCGTTCCTACGTATTGTTGTAGGCGTGAAATTTATTTCGCGCGTTATGTTTTGCACAAAGAGAAAGACTAGCCATCAGCTTTCAGCTGTCAGTTTGTAGCCGAACGGTTTTATTTGTAGGGCTTTGACAAAAGCCTACCTCGTAGGAGGTACTTTAGTGCCGAAAATATTTGCACAAAGAGAAGTGAATAAGTAAACCAAAAACATCTTAATTTATTCCTCTTCAGCGAAGCGTCTCTTGTCCTCTTTGTGACAATTTGGTTTTTTCTGTGTAGCGCGAAGCGCCTCTGTGTACTCTATGGTTCAAATATGTTTAAAGAGCCATCAGCTGTCAGTTTTTAGCCGAGTGACATTGTTTGTGGGTTCGTTATTAATTTGCAGGCTTGGTGCTGAATGTAAGGCGCGCCAAGCAAGCGTAACGCCTACGGTGGATGTAGGCGTGAAATTTATTTCGCGCGAAAATAATTGCAGAAAGAGAAGTGAATGAGGAAAGAACGAGAAGACAATAACAACCAAATTGTTTTTCTCTAAAACGAAGCGCCTCTTATCCTCTTTGTGAATATATAAAACCTAGCCCTTGTTTATATCTAAAATCGCTTTTAACGTGTGCTCTTTTTCAAGAATATCGCGATATAGAGCAAACTGGTTGCGGGCGCGCTCAAGGTTATGGTTTGCATGTTTGGTGGCAAAGTAATTATCGCCATCAATAAAGTCTGTTAAAAAGCGCAGGCCAATCATAAAGGTCATGACCTTGGTGCCTAACCAAAAGCTTTCTTTTTCGGCGTCGGTGATCACATCTTTTAGTGGCTCGACATACCCTTTAACGATGGCAGCAAAGATCTCTTCACGAACACGTACATTGCTTAAGTTGGTTGAATCTTCTTGCTCAGGTGAGCAGAAGGTGCGCACCATGTCGCCAAAATCAAATAGCCAATAACCTGGCATACAGGTATCTAGGTCGATAACTGCTTTTGCATCATCTGACTGTGTGCAAAACAGCATGTTATTGATTTTTGTATCGTTATGGCATGGTCTTAAAGGAATGTTACCTTCAAGCTGTTTTAGCTCTTCAACAAGAGATTGCTGAGCTAAACAAAAGTCGATGTCGTCTTGGCAAAGTGCTACACGATTTACAGGATCTTTTTCGAGCACCTTTTTAAAGGCATCAAAGCGCATCGCTAAATTATGAAAATCAGGGATCACATGATGTAGCTGTTCAGCCTGAAAATCTTGTAAAGCCAGTGCGAATTGGCCAAATGCATTGGCTGCAGTTTGTGCTTGCGAGATAGTTGCTACAACATCTTCACTATAACTGCCGCCAATAAATTCGAGTGCACGCCAAACACCTTGATCGCATTCAACTAAAAAGTCATTTTCGAGAGTTGGAATATGTCGAATAATTTCGAGGTTATATTCACCATTGCTAAGCTTTTCGCTTAGGTGTTGCTCAATTAGCCGTGCATTTTCAACTAGGTGCTCAGGATTAGGGAACACATCGGTATTTAATTTTTGCACAACTAAAGCGTTTTCTTCAGCTTTAAGCAACATGGTTGTGTTGATGTGGCCATTGCCAATTGGCTTTAGCGTTACGTTATCTGTACCTAAGCCAAAGTGCTCAGAAAGATAAGTTGCAACAGGATTCGACTTCATTAATTTTCCATTACTTATTTTTTGCAAGAAGAGGCGAGGGCTAATCGTTTTGTTTTTGACGTAACTGACATAAAGTGTGTGCTATTGCATCCAATTCAGCTTTGTAGGTCACGCCATACCATGGCTCTTTTGCAGTATAAACGGTTACAGCTTGGCGGTTATATTTAATCGCGAGTTGTATCTCATTGGGTAAATAGTACTCTTTAATGACACCGTTGTCAGTATTTTCTAAAAACTCAATAAAGCCTTTTTCTAAGTCTTTAAATAAACTTGGTGTTATTCCCCAAAAGCTCATTGAGCCAAGTGAATCGTCAGCTATTGCTAACCTTTCATCATGTGGATTGTTACCCTTTAAAACATTATTTTCGAGTTTAATATCTAGGTACTCGACCACATCAGTCAAATGCTGGTGGCTATCAACAGAGCATACACCACGATTTACACCACCTTGTGCTGAAAGAGTGTCTTTTATCGGATAACCTACCATCGCCCAGTTACTATGCTGTTTGAAGTGTTCGCTAAGAATAGTAAAAGAAGACTCGCCATAATAATCATCGGCAGTAATGACAATAGCAGGGTTATTCACATAGGGTTTTGCGCAAAGTAAAGCATGGCCTGTGCCCCACGGCTTTTGGCGTTCAGCGGCTAAGTGTTCATAACCATTTGGCACTGAGCTAATTGCTTGCTCAACTAGAATTACTTCAAGCGATTCAGGCAGGCGCGGTAAAATTGTTGCCTCAAACTCAGCACGAATTTTTTTATTAATGATGATCACCGCTTGGCTCACACCTGCTTTAACCGCATCCTGAATACTAAGCTCCATAATGGTACAGCCCAGCCCCGGAATTTCGGCAATTTGTTTGTTTCCGCCAAAGCGGCTACCCAGCCCGCCAGCCAATACGATTAAAGTAAGAGAGTGTTGAGTCATCGCGCATGTTAAATAAAAAACAAAGGAAAAGTGTACCAGAAACAATCACGCAGGAGGAAGAGGAAGGGAGCTTTAAGCTTTAATTCATAAGTTTTAAGTCGAGCGGTGTTGTTTGTTGGTTCTGTGTTGATTTGCAGGCTTGGTACTAAATGCAAGACGCGCCAAGCAAGCGTGACGCCTACGGTTTGATGTAGGCGCGAAATTTATTTCGCGCGGAGAGCTTGATTGAACCACAGAGGGCATAGAGAGCACAGAGGAAGAGAAGGAGAGGCCAAACCTCTTTTAAATATTGTTTTCTCTATGTAGCGCGCAGTGCCTCGGTGTGCTCTGTGGTTCAATATGTTTTTGCACAAAGAGAAGTGAATGAGAAGAGAATGAGGAAACCACGAGATTATTTTTACTTCCTCTGAAGCGCAGCGTCTCATAACCTCTTTGTAATAATTTGTTTTCTCTATGTAGCGCGCAGCGCCTCGGTGTGCTCTGTGGTTCAATATGTTTTTGCACAAAGAGAAGTGAATGAGAAGAGAATGAGGAAACCACGAGATTATTTTTACTTCCTCTGAAGCGCAGCGTCTCTTAACCTCTTTGTGAGTAATTGGTTTAAACCATAAATTAGGCTTGCCAAGTAAGGGTGACACCTTCAATCGTTGTAACTTGTAACTTGTAACTTGTAACTTGTAACTTGTAACTTGTAACTTACCCCTCGTCTCTCAAACCTAATAGCTTCATATTTACGTAGGTGGTATATTCTCTTTGTGGTGATTAACCCTTTTAGGTAGAAGATTAATGGCAAAAGATAGATACGCGCCAAAGGCTGTTGGCGATATTATGGCGGGCTTGAGTGGTCGCTTAGCATCTTATGCTGGTAAAACCCAAGGCTTGTCTTCTCAACAAACTATTCTTGATGACTTTTTAGGTGAAACGCTTTCAAAAAAATGCCGAGTAAGTAATTACCGTGATGGTACTTTGATGATAGAAGCGGTTTCTGCACCGATTGCACTTCGCTTAAATTACTTAAAAATGGATATGCTTTCGCATTTTCGTGCCGCTGGCATGGTTGAGCTTGGGCAAATTAAAATTACCGCTAATCCACAAGCAACACAGCGTTTATCGGCAACAAATAAGCCAGAGCAAAAGCCTGTTTCTAAACGTCAAATGAGCGAGCAAACTGCTGATTACCTCAGCGCCATCGCCGCAGACGCCCCGCCATCTTTAAAAGCCAAATTAGAGCGCTTAGCGCAACATGGGCGGAAGAAGTAAATAAAGCCGTCAGCTGTCAATTTTGAGCCGAACGGTGTGGTTTGCGTGTTCTGTATTAATTTGTAGGCTTGGTGCTTAATTAAGACGCGCCAAGCAAGCGTGACGCCTACGTTTGATGTAGGCGTGAAATTTATTTCGCGCGGAGAGCTTGATTGAACCACAGAGGGCATAGAGAGCACAGAGGAAGAGAAGGAGAGGCCAAACCTCTTTTAAATATTGTTTTCTCTATGTAGCGCGCAGCGCCTCGGTGTGCTCTGTGGTTCAATATGTTTTTGCACAAAGAGAAGTGAATGAGAAGAGAATGAGGAGACCACGAGATTATTTTTACTCCTCTTCAGCGAAGCGTCTCTTTATCTCTTTGTGATAATTTGGTTTCTCTATGTAGCGCGAAGCGCCTCTGTGTTCTCTATGGTTCAAATATTTTTTCGCAGACTGAGCAAGTAGGTCGTGCTTTAGCACGTCATTGGTGAAGGATATAATATATTGTCGCCATAAATGACTACCTACATTTACAAAATCGAATTTCGTCACTCTAATCGCCTTTTTTCTTCGCTGATCTTGATTTTATTTCGATTGTCGCCATATCTACTCAGTGGTCTTGTTTTCACCTTTTTTATGGGGTTAGATCAAAGATTATGGCTGATTTTTAAATTTTCTTGCCGAAATTCCATATCTTCACACACAGAAGGTTTGATGTTGCGCAGACTCTGGTATGATAGCGCACGAAATAAGCGGTGTTTTAAACAGCGTACTGACAAATTGTTAATTAATATGCCCTACATCATGAGCATAAGCGCATATTAATTATCAATTGAAGAAAATGGGTTGGCTAATGACTAGCTAACAAAGAACATATTGTAACGGTTTTATCATGATATCTAATTTATTTACCAAGATTTTTGGTAGTCGCAATGACCGCACTATTAAAAACCTAAGAAAGACGGTCGCTCTAATTAATGCGCTTGAAAAGCAATTAGAAGCGCTTTCTGATGAAGATTTAAAAGCAAAAACAGCTGAATTTAGAGAGCGTTACGATAACGGACAAAGCCTAGATGATATTTTACCAGAAGCATTTGCTGTGGTACGTGAAGCATCTAAGCGTGTAAATGGCATGCGTCACTTCGACGTACAGCTACTAGGTGGTATGGTTTTACATCAAGGCCGTATCGCAGAAATGCGTACTGGTGAAGGTAAAACACTAACAGCAACATTACCTGCATACCTTCGTGGTTTAACAGGTAAAGGTGTTCACGTTATTACCGTGAACGATTACCTTGCAAAACGTGACGCCGAAACTAACCGCCCACTATTTGAATTTTTAGGCCTAACAGTCGGTTGTAACGTACCTGGCATGATGCCACAGCAAAAGAAAGTAGCTTACGCTGCTGACATCACTTACGGTACTAATAACGAATTTGGCTTTGATTATCTTCGCGATAACATGGCATTTAGCATTGATGAGCGTGTGCAACGCCCACTTTACTACGCAGTAGTGGATGAGGTGGATTCAATTCTAATCGATGAAGCGCGTACGCCGCTGATTATCTCAGGTCCAGCTGAAGACAGCTCTGAGCTTTACATCGAAATTAATAAAATTGTGCCAGAACTTGAGCTACAAGAAAAAGAAGATGAAGAAGGCGTTGAAGGCGACGGCGACTTCACTATCGATGAAAAGTCGAAACAAGTTCACTTAACTGAACGTGGCCAAATTAAAGTTGAAGAGCTACTGATTGAGCGTGGCTTAATCCAAGAAGGTGATTCACTTTACTCTGCATCAAGCATCACATTATTAAGCCATGTGTATGCAGCACTTCGTGCTCACAAGCTTTATCAAAAAGACGTTGATTACGTTGTTAAAGAAAACGAAGTTATCATTGTTGATGAGCATACAGGCCGTACAATGGAAGGTCGTCGTTGGTCAGAAGGTTTACACCAAGCTGTTGAAGCTAAAGAAGGTGTACGCATTCAAAATGAAAACCAAACTCTGGCATCAATCACATTCCAAAACTACTTCCGTTTATACGACACGCTAGCGGGTATGACAGGTACTGCAGACACTGAAGCGTTTGAATTCCAGTCTATCTATGGTCTAGATACAGTTGTAATGCCAACTAACAAACCGATGATCCGTGACGATCGTGCTGACCTTGTATACTTAACACAAGAAGAAAAGTACGAAGCAATCCTTGCAGATATCAAAGATTGTCAAGAACGAGGTCAACCGGTACTTGTTGGTACTATTTCTATCGAAAGTTCTGAGTACTTATCGCAGTTCTTACGCAAAGAAAAAATTAAGCACAACGTACTTAATGCTAAGTTCCACGCACAAGAAGCAGACATTGTTGCCGATGCTGGTTTACCTGGCACAGTAACCATTGCAACTAACATGGCCGGTCGTGGTACCGATATCGTGTTAGGTGGTAACTGGAACAGCGAAGTTGAAAAGCTAGAAAACCCAACGGATGAACAAATCAAAGCGATTAAAGATGAGTGGCAAAAACGCCACGATGCGGTAATCGAAGCGGGTGGTCTACACATCATTGGTACTGAGCGTCACGAATCTCGTCGTATCGATAACCAGTTACGTGGTCGTTCAGGTCGTCAAGGTGATGCGGGTTCAAGCCGTTTCTACTTATCAATGGACGACGCGCTAATGCGTATCTTCGCTGGTGAGCGCATGACTAACATGATGCGTAAACTAGGTATGCAACGCGGCGAAGCGATTGAACACCCTTGGGTTAACCGTGCAATCGAAAACGCACAACGTAAAGTTGAAGCACGTAACTTCGACGTTCGTAAGCAATTACTTGAGTATGATGATGTAGCAAATGACCAACGTCGTGTTGTTTACTCACAGCGTAACGAACTACTTGAAGAAGGCGATATTTCAGAAACTATCACTGCAATTCGCAGCGATGTTCTAAACGGCACGATTGACCAATACATTGCACCGCAAAGCTTAGCGGAAATGTGGGATATCCCAGGTCTTGAAGAGCGCTTAAAACAAGATTTCTTAATTGAGCTGCCAATTTCACAATGGCTAGCTGACGATAGCAAGCTATACGAAGAGAAACTTCGTGAGCGTATCGAGCAAGCGGTTGAGCAAGCATACAAGCAAAAAGAAGAAATGGTAGGCGAGTCTGTACTACGTCAATTCGAAAAAGCG
The DNA here is from genome assembly GCF_022398505.1 of Pseudoalteromonas sp. Isolate3. Classification (NCBI taxonomy): domain Bacteria; kingdom Pseudomonadati; phylum Pseudomonadota; class Gammaproteobacteria; order Alteromonadales; family Pseudoalteromonadaceae; genus Pseudoalteromonas; species Pseudoalteromonas sp. Isolate3. The sequence goes on from NZ_JAKEVN010000043.1 coordinate 11,457, forward strand.
ATTATGCTACAAAGCCTAGACCAACATTGGAAAGATCACTTGGCAGCGATGGACCACCTTCGTCAAGGTATCCACTTACGTGGTTACGCACAGAAGAATCCTAAGCAAGAGTACAAGCGTGAATCATTCGAGCTATTCTCTGAAATGCTTGAGAACTTAAAAATCGACGTTGTAGGTATTTTAAGTAAAGTACAAGTTCGCGCTGAAGAAGATGTTGAGAAAGTTGAAGAGCAACATCGCCGTAGCGAAAATGCACCTCGTGAATATCAACACGAAGAAGCTGAGCACATCGGTGGCGAAACACCAGAAGGCGCAGTAGATACTCAACGTGCAGAGCCTAAAGTTGGCCGTAACGAGCCGTGCCCATGTGGTTCAGGTAATAAATATAAGCAGTGTTGCGGTAAATTAAAATAACCAAAACATGGTGATAAAAAGCGACGCTTGCGTCGCTTTTTTTATGATTAAGGAAACAACAAATGACTAAAAAAGTAGTGTATGTTGCAGTCGGCGTTATTTATAAAGATCAGCAGTTATTTATTTGTAAGCGTCCAGATGACAAACACCAAGGCGGCTTATGGGAATTCCCAGGCGGTAAAGTAGAGCAGGGCGAGAGCGTATTTGCAGCGCTAAAGCGTGAGCTGTTAGAAGAAGTAAACCTAACGGTTAATGGCAGTGAAGAGCTGATGGTTATTGAGCACGACTATGGCGATAAATGTGTGCGCTTAGACGTGCACATCGTAGATGATTTCTCAGGCATTGCTCATGGCGCAGAAGGCCAACAAGGCAAATGGGTTGCACTAAACGAGCTTGATGACTACAGCTTCCCAGCTGCCAATGTTGAGATTATCGAAAAGATAAAGCAGAGGTTTGAGCAGTAATAGCCGCCAGCCTTCAGCTGTCAGTTTGAAGCTTAATGTAATACGCGCCAAGCAAGCGTGACGCCTACGGTTTGATGTAGGCGTGAAATTTATTTCACGCGAAAATAATTGCACAAAGAGAAGTGAATGAGTAAAGAATGAGGAAACCTTAATATTGTTTTCTTTTAAGCGAAGGATTTATAACTATTTTTAAGTTTTTAACTTTTTCTGACCACAGAGTACATAGAGAACATAGAGGAAGAGAAGGAGAGACCAAACCTCTTTTAAATATTGGTTTCTCTGTGTAGCGCGCAGCGCCTCGGTGTTCTCTGTGGTTCAAATAAGTTTTTCACAAAGAGAAGTGAATGAGAAGGTAATGAGCAAGCCAAAAGACAAATTCTCTTAAGCGGAGCGTCTCTTATCCTCTTTGTGAGTATTAAGAGCACTTTGCGATATAAAATCGCGCCTACAATGCTCACTTACTGTTTATTTTCCCCTCCCACCGCTCAAAAATGCGGCTCACCTTGTTTTGATAAGAATTGTTACATATTAGGTTTTATTGTTTAGCGCGAGAGGTTTATTATGGGGGAAGCGAAAAACTAATGATTAATTATGTTTACTAGTTTTTCGATAAATACTTCAAAAATAATTAGTACGGGACTCCCATGAAAAAAGTAACACTTACCGCGGCAAGTATCGCACTTGCGCTCGGTCTTGTTGGTTGTGGTGAAAAAGAACAAGAAACTAAAGCACCAGCAACTGCGGCCGTAACTGAAGCAAAAGCACCTTTAAATTCAGGTATTGAACTTGCGAACATGGACAAGTCTGTTCGCGCACAAGATGACTTTTACTATCACGTAAACGGCGAATGGTTAGAGAAAACTGAAATTCCAGGTGATAAATCAAACTACGGTTCATTTACTCAGCTTTACGATGATTCGCAAAAAGCGATGAAAGAAGTGCTAGAAAAAGCAGCGGCAAACAAAAATGTTAAGCCGGGCTCTGATGAAGCTAAATTAGCTGCATTCTATAACAGCTATATGGATGAAGCGGGTCGTGAAGCGGCAGGCATCAAACCATTATCGCCAGTTCTTGAAAGTGTTGATGCAGTAAAAAACAAATCTGCTCTTGTTGCTTTAATGGCTGAGCTTCGCATTAAAGGCGGTAGCTTACCTTTTGGTTGGTACGTAAACAACGATGCGAAAAACTCTAGCGAAAACGCGATGTATGTTTATCAATCAGGTTTAGGTTTACCAGATCGTGATTACTACTTAAAAGATGACGAGAAATTCACAAAAATTCGTGAAGCTTATCAAGAATATGTAACAGCTATCTTAAGCAAAGCGGGTGTAGCTGATGCAGAATCTGCGGCTAAAGCTATTATTGATCTTGAAACAAGTATTGCCGAGGCGCAGTGGAGCCGTGTTGAAAGCCGTGATGCAACTAAGTCTTACAACAAGATGAGCGTTGCTGATGCGAACAAACTGACAGGTGACTTCGACTTTGCTGCTTATCTTGATGCGTCTGGTATCAAAACAGAAGACGTAATTATTCGCCAGCCTAGCTACCTAGAAAAGTTCGCGGGTATTTACAGCGATACAGACTTAGCTACTTGGCAGAACTACCTTAAGTTCCACTTTGTTAGTAACTATGCAGGCCTTTTAGATAAAGAGTTAGTAGACCTTAACTTTGATTTCTACAGCACAACACTGCGCGGTGTAACAGAGCAATCACCACTTTGGAAAAAAGCAGTTGATGCATCAAACGGTGTGTTAGGTGAAATACTTGGTAAAGTATACGTGAAAGACAACTTCCCACCTGAAGCGAAAGCACGCATGGAAGAGTTAGTTGATAACGTAATCAAAGGTTACGCAGTTGCGATTGAAAACCTTGAGTGGATGAGCCCAGAAACAAAAATTGCGGCTAAAGAGAAGCTTGATAAGTTCACGCCAAAAATCGGTTACCCAGATAAATGGAAAGACTACTCAGCACTTGAAGTTAAAGGTGACGACTTAGTCGGTAACTACATTCGCCACAGCGAGTGGGAATATGCAGACATGACTGCAAAACTAGGTAAGCCAGTTGACCGTTCTGAGTGGCACATGACACCACAAACAGTAAACGCTTACTACAACCCTGTGAACAACGAAATCGTATTCCCAGCGGCTATCTTACAACCGCCATTCTTCAATCTAGAAGCTGATGATGCTGTTAACTACGGTGCAATCGGTGCGGTAATCGGCCACGAATTAGGTCACGGTTTTGATGACCAAGGTGCGAAGTACGATGGTGACGGTAACTTACGTAACTGGTGGAGCGAATCAGACCTTAAACAGTTTGAAGAGCGTACAGGTCAGCTAGTTGCTCAATATAATGAGTACAAACCATTTGAAGATGCAAGCGTAAATGGTCAGCTTACATTAGGTGAAAACATTGGTGACTTAGGTGGCTTAACCGTTGCTTATACTGCTTACCAGTTATCACTTGGTGATGAAAAAGCACCTATCATTGATGGTTACACAGGTGATCAACGTTTCTTCATGGGTTGGTCGCAGATTTGGCGTCGTAAATATCGTGACGAAGAGTTACGTAACCGTCTAATGACAGACCCTCATTCACCAAGCCATTACCGTGTAATCGGTATTCTTTCAAACATGCCAGAGTTTTATCAGGCATTTGATGTGAAAGAAGGTGACAAGATGTATATCAAACCAGAAGATCGCGTAAAAATTTGGTAATTGATTATCGATTTAAAAAAGGCTCTGAGTGAACGCTCAGAGCCTTTTTTGTTTTAGTAGCTGTCAGCTTTTGACGTAGGGTCGTTTTAACACTGAACATGTTTATCTTTTTCACGGCTAAAGCCGTTACTACTAGGATTTAACTTGATTCTGATTCGTATTTGTCTAGATTTAAGATAATAAATGGAGGGTTATGGATGACCGCACATTATCAAAATCTAAGAAAGCATAGGGTATCAATCCCATTTCATTATTACTCTGTCACCACTTCAACGCTTGATAGAAACTGTTATTTCTCTGACTTTAATAATGCACGAGTTTTAATTAACACTCTAAGGTCTATAGAAGATATTAAAGCTAAAACTATTTGCTTTGTGGTAATGCCTGATCACCTACATTGGTTATTTCAATTACAAGGTAAAGTACCTTTAGCTCGATTGATTCAAGAGGTTAAAGGGAAGAGTTCATATCTCATAAACAAGTCATTATGTTCTAAACGAAAAATTTGGCAGCCAGGATATTATGATTCTTTAATAAGGAGTGAAAAACATTTACTTGGAGTATCGAGGTACATCATCGCAAACCCATTGAGGGCTGGAATTGTTAAAAGTGTGCGTGATTATCCTTTTTGGGATTGTATCTATTTATAGGTAAATTATTCACGGCTAAAGCCGTTCCTACGGGGTTGTAGGAGGTGTTTTAACGCAGAAATATTTAGGTGATTGTTGTAAGCGATATTCACGGCTAAAGCCGTTCCTAAGAGATGCGAGAAATTGTTTGGAGTTGTTGTTTGTTGATGGTGTTGTAGGAGGTGTTTTAACACTGAAATGTTAGGTGATTGTTGTACGCGATATTCACGGCTAAAGCTGTTCCTACGGGGTTGTCGGAGTTATTTTAAAAAGCCGCATAACTTTCATTAAGCGGCTTTCTGCATACAAATTAAACCATAATCGCATCTTTAAGATACTGGAATAACTCTTTGTAACCTTTGGCAGGCTTTTCTGCTTTCACTTCTTTTGCGGCGCTACGCACTAATTGGCGCATTTTTTGGCGCTCAAGAGCAGGGTATTGATCAATTGTTGAATTGATCAACTCATCACCTTGTTTGATCAGATTGTCGCGCAGAGTTTCGATTTTGTTCATCAAAACATCGGCTTGATTGTTTTTGTTAAGCATGATGTCGATCATTGCTTGGATTTCATCAACGTTTTCTGTTGTACGTAATACTTTTGCGATGTAGTTTAAGTTACGACGATAAGCATCACTTTTATCACTGACTTTATCCGAAACAACTAACGCTTCTTTTAATTCATGATTGAGTGGCAAACGATCGCGTTGCTTTTTCGGCATTTTTGCGATTTCAGCACCCAAACCATGATATTGCATGGCTTCACGTTTTAATTCGCTTTTTGATACGTAAATAATTTCTTCTTCAATTAGTGGCTTTTTCTTCTTCGCCATAAGGATGCTCATTCAGTAAACTTAACTATTCACTATTATACGTCATTTAGTTAATGATTAATATTAGCTGATGCACGTCTCTCAGTGTGTTAGCATTCGCTACACTATAAAAAATATCAGAACCTAGGACACACAAGATGAAAGATCCTATTTATCAACACATTTCTGAAGTGAAAGACGCGGTAAGCGAAGTACTGGAGCATGCAAAAAAGTTAGGTGCTACTGCGGCTGAAGCGGCAATGTCGAGTACTTCAGGTTTGTCTGTCAGCACGCGCATGGGCGAAGTTGAAACAATAGAGTTTAACCAAGATGGTGGCTTAGGTATCAGTGTTTATGTCGGTAATAACAAAGGCTCTGCATCTACAGCCGATTTAAACCCTAAAACATTACGTACGGTGGTAGAAAAAGCCATTGATATTGCTAAGTTCACTTCTGACGACCCATTTAATGGCATCGCTGATAAAGAGTTGCTTGAGTTTGCACCGCAAGATTTAGATTTATACCACCCGTGGGAGGTAAGCCCAGAGCAAGGTATTGAGCTTTGCCATCAAGCAGAGCAAGCTGCGCTGAATGCCGATGAGCGCATTGTAAATTCGGATGGTGCGAGTTTTTCTTCTCACCAAGGTTTACGTGTTTATGGTAACAGCCATGGTATGATTGCAGGTTACCCACGCACTCGTCATAGCATTAGCACTATGGTGATTGGTAAAGAAGGCGAGCAAATGCAGCGCGACTCGGCTTATACCGTAGCGCGTCATAAAGATGATTTGAATGACGCTGCAAAGGTAGGCCTAGAAGCGGCAACAGAAACTCTGGCTAAGCTTAATAGCCAAAAGCTTGGAACCATGAAAGTGCCTGTGATCTTCAGAGCAGATATTGCTAATTCATTATTTGGCCACTTAGTGTCGGCGATTGGTGGTGGAGCGCTTTATCGTAAATCAAGCTTTTTACTTGATAGCTTAGGCACAAAAGTATTCAGTGACTGTGTGAATATCTCTGAGCGCCCACATTTATTAAAAGGCTTAGCGTCTTCACCGTTTGATGCTGAGGGTTTAAAAACTGTAGACCGTGAAATTATTCAAGGTGGTGAGCTGCAAACTTACCTTTTAGCAAGCTACGCAGCACGCAAACTGTCTATGGCACCAACGGGTCATGCTGGTGGTATTCATAACTGGCTAGTTGAGCAAACTCATGCTGACTTAAAAGCATTATTAAAAACCATGGGGACAGGTTTATTAGTAACTGAACTTATGGGTCAAGGTGTAAATACCGTAACTGGTGATTACTCGCGTGGCGCGGCTGGTTTCTGGGTCGAGAATGGCGAAATCCAATATCCAGTGAGTGAGATCACGATTGCTGGTAACTTAAAAGATATGTTTAAAGCGGTAGTTGGCTTAGGTGGTGACATCGAGCGTCGTGGCGGTATTCAAACAGGCTCTGTATTGATTGAACAAATGCAAGTTGCTGGTAGTTAATTCATAAATAACAAATCATTTTTAAAAGCCTCACTTTAGTGGGGCTTTTTTATTTAAAAAAGTGCTTTACCTAAACTTAACTTGAGGTTTTATCTTAGTGGTAGTTTAAAAATAAAAAGGAAAACTACCATGTATTTAGAACACGTAAACCTTGTTGTTAGTAATGTTGATGCCATGCTGCACTTTTATAAAGCGGCATTCCCGCACTGGCGTGTGCGTAGCCAAGGCGATAGCAAGTGGTCTGGCAAACCGCGTAAATGGTTGCACTTTGGTGATGATTACCAGTATCTAGCATTAAGCGATAACGGTGAAGCTGAAAACCGTGATTTAGCAGGACATCAAGTTGGCCTTGCCCATTTTGCTTACGTGACAAACGATATTAATGCTGTCATTGAACGTCTTGTTTCAGCCGGTTATGAGATTGATAAGCACGGCCCAGACAACCCTTATCGTAAAAATGTATATTTCATTGACCCTGCAGGTTTCGAGGTGGAATTTGTCGAGTATTTCAGCGATATCCCAAGCGAAAGGAATAATGAGCTTTGAAGCTTTAAGCTAAATACGTCGTAGGAGGTTCTTCAGTGCTGAAAAAGAGAATGCTTTGCATGGCTATAGCCGTTTATATGAACTCCTCCTATTGCACGAATACCCTTCGTTAATTTTGTCAGACGGCGTACTCCTACGTTTGATATAGGCGTGAAATTTATTTCGCGCTATGTTGTTATTTAATGCGTAATCCAGAATAGTGTTTGTAATGCCTGCTTATATCTACTAGCAAAAACCTAGCTTTTTTTCGTTCGATATTTAACCATCAGTAATAATTACTGCGTATTACATTAAAAAAACTTCAAGATTTAGCAAAATTAGCTTAAATCCATCAGTTAATTGATGAATTTTTTTGCTACAATTGGGGGGCAAGTAATGTGAGTGAGTTCAACAACAGCTAATGCAGAATTCTGTTTCCTCTTAGTGAGGTTGATCTTGGTCAGTATATTGTTTTTTTATATGCGTTATCATAACCAGCGGCTTCATACTCGAGCTAACCTAAATTAATAATTCATTAAATAGGGTTTATTCGAGCATGAGACTGTGAATAACCTTGTTTTAATCAAGGCTTTTAATTATGATCGCGTCTATTTTGAAATTTCTAAAAATTAACCTGCTGTAACTGATGTTCTCAATATGGCAAGTGTTGGGAATCATAGTGGAGATAAGTGGATGAGCAATGCGCCTGTAGACAATGGCCGACGTCGCTTTTTAACCATAGCTACCTCTGTTGTTGGTGGTGTTGGTGCGGCTGGGGCTGCTGTTCCTTTTATTGCGTCTTGGAATCCAAGTGAGCGAGCTAAATCTGCGGGTGCGCCTGTAGAAGTAGATATCAGCAAGCTTGAGCCTGGACAATTAATACGTGTTGAGTGGCGAGGAAAACCTGTTTGGGTTATTAATCGTACACCTAAAATGCTTGAACAGATGAAAGAACACGAAGGTCAACTTCGTGATCCTGCGTCTGAAGAGCCTCAACAACCTGAATCATCAACCAATGAATACCGTTCGCAACGTCCTGAGATCTTCGTTGCTGTTGGTATTTGTACGCACTTAGGTTGTTCTCCTAGCTTCCTACAAGGTGGCTTTGGTGAAAAAGTAGAGGGCACAGACGACGGTTTCTTCTGTCCGTGTCACGGTTCTAAATTTGATATGGCTGGTCGTGTATTCCAATCTGTACCTGCTCCATTAAATCTAGAAATCCCTCCATATACCTTCCTTGATGACACGACTATTTTAGTCGGTGAAGAAAAAGGAGTGGCGTAATGTTTGGTAAAATTATTGGTTGGATCGACGATCGTATTCCAATGACACGTGTTTGGAACATGCATATTGCACAGTATCCAGCACCAAAAAACTTTAACTTCTGGTACTTCTTTGGCTCACTAGCCATGTTAGTACTTGTTAACCAAATCGTAACTGGTATCTGGTTAACAATGAACTTCGTACCGTCTGCTGAAGGTGCTTTCGCATCTGTAGAATACATCATGCGTGATGTTGAATACGGTTGGTTACTTCGTTACCTTCACTCAACAGGTGCTTCAGCGTTCTTTATCGTTGTATATCTGCACATGTTCCGTGGCATGATCTACGGTTCTTACCAAAAACCACGTGAATTACTGTGGTTATTCGGTATGTTCATTTTCTTAGCGCTTATGGCTGAAGCTTTCATGGGTTACTTACTTCCTTGGGGACAAATGTCTTTCTGGGGTGCACAGGTAATCATTTCACTATTCGGTGCGATTCCGGTTATTGGTGATGATTTAACGCTTTGGATCCGTGGTGACTACGTAATTTCAGGTGCTACGCTTAACCGCTTCTTTGCACTACACGTAATTGCATTACCTTTAGTTATTGTTATCTTAGTATTCTTACACATTGTTGCGCTACACGAAGTGGGTTCAAACAACCCTGACGGTGTTGAAATCAAGCGTAAGAAAGGTTCTGTAGCTGAAGAAGATAAGCCTAAATTCAAATTCCACGAGTATTACACCAACAAGAAAGACATTGTTGATGCAATCCCGTTCCACCCTTACTACACAGTGAAAGATATTGTGGGTGTGGTTGGTTTCTTAATCTTATTCTGCTGGGTTGTATTCTTTATGCCTGCGATGAATGGTTTCTTCTTAGAAGCGCCAAACTTCGAAGCAGCTAACCCACTGAAAACACCAGAGCACATTTTCCCTGTTTGGTACTTTACGCCATTCTATGCAATCCTTCGTGCAATCCCTAACAAGTTAATGGGTGTTGCGGCGATGGGTGCATCTATCGTAGTGCTTGCGTTACTACCTTGGATTGACCGTGGCTCGGTTCGTTCTATTCGTTATCGTTGTGGTTTACACAAGTTAAACATCGCACAATTTGTGGTAACTTTCGTTATCTTAGGTTGGGTTGGTGCTACTCCACAAACTGATTTCAAAACGCTGTTATCACAAATCACGACTGTGACATACTTCATGTTCTTCGTATTGTTATTTGTTTACAGCAAGAATGAGAAAACTAAGCCATTACCAACGAGGTTGACGAAATGATGAAAAAGCTAATTATCGGTTTATTCGCATTATTGCCATCGTTGACAATGGCAGCAGGTCCTTCGGTTCCTTTAATGGATGCGAACATTGACCTTAAAGATAACGCGTCTTTACAACGCGGTGCTAAATTGTTCATGAACTACTGTCTTGGTTGTCACCAAATGCAGTATCAACGTTATGAGCGTACGTTCCGCGATATCGGTATTCCTACTGAGATTGGTCAAGAGCAACTAATTTTTGATGGCTCAAAAGTTGGTAGCCACATCAAAAATGCGATTGGTAAAGATGACGCAGCTAAATGGTTTGGCGCAGCGCCACCGGATCTTACGCTTGTAGCGCGAGTTCGTGGTACTGACTGGATCTACACTTATCTGAAGTCATTCTACAAAGATGAATCTCGTCCGTTTGGCGTGAACAATATTGTTTTCCCATCGGTAGGTATGCCGCACGTTCTTCAAGAACTACAAGGTTTACCAACACCAATCACTGAAGAAGTGGAAGAACACGGTCACACTGTGACTAAAGTTGTTGGCACTGAAACAGATGGTTCTGGTGAAATGAGTGACGACGAGTACGATCGTGCTGCTCGTGACTTAACTAACTTCTTAGCTTACGTTGGCGAACCGTCACGTTTAGAGTCAGAAGCGTTAGGTCTTAAGGTAATTGGTTTCTTAGTGATTCTATTTATCTTGGCATTCATGCTGAAGAAAGAATACTGGAGAGATGTTCACTAATCCTGGGCATTTTGAAAGGTAATTTTGTGATAGGGGCTTAAGCCCCTATTGCTGTTTTTGTAATATAATGGAGGTAGGCATGGCCGTAGCTGCCAATAAGCGCCCTGTAATGACCCTGTTTTCTGGTGCTAACTGTATGTATAGCCATCAAGTACGTATCGTACTTGCTGAAAAAGGTGTAAGTGTTGACATTCACCTGGCTGAAAAGGATAACCTGCCAGAAGCACTTCATGAGATTAACCCTTACGGTACAGTACCAACACTGATCGATCGTGAGCTTGGTTTATATCAGGCAAACATCATCATGGAATACCTTGATGAACGTTTCCCTCATCCTCCACTAATGCCAGTTTATCCGGTTATGCGTGGCCGTAGTCGTCTAATGATGCATCGTATCGATACTGATTGGTATAGCCTAGCTAACAAAATCACTAGCGGTAGCAGCGAAGCTGCGCAAGCACGTAAAGAGCTTACAGAAGCGTTACTTGCAATTGCACCGATCTTCTCTGAAGCTCCTTACTTCATGAGCGAAGAGTTCAGCTTAGTTGATTGTTACTTAGCACCGCTACTTTGGCGTTTACCTGAGCTTGGCATTGAGCTTAATGGTGCTGGCGCTAAAGAGCTTAAAGAATACATGTTACGTTTATTTGAGCGTGAATCATTCCAAGCTTCACTAACTGAAGCTGAGCGTGAGATCCGTTTATAATGACGCCTAATCGTCCTTATTTACTACGCGCCTTCTTTGATTGGATTGTTGATAATCAGTGCACACCACACTTAGTGGTTAACGCTGATTTTCCTGCTGTACAAGTACCAACACAGTTTGTGCAAGACGGCCAGATCGTTTTGAACATAAGCCCATCAGCGGTAACACAATTTGCAATGGACAACCAACAACTTAGCTTTAATGCGCGTTTTGGTGGTCAACCAATGCAAGTTTACGTACCAATGGGTGCTGTGCTCGCAATTTATGCACGTGAGAATGGTGAAGGGACTGTATTTACTGCAGAAGAATTCATCGAGGACGAAGACGATTTTACTCCGGTATTAGAAAGTGTTGAAACACCTGACGATATTACGCCAGATGATGAACCACCGACAAAACCAGAGAAGAAAAAAGGTGCTCACTTACGAGTGATTAAGTAACCTTATTCAAATACAAGAAACCCGCTTATTAGCGGGTTTTTTATTATCAATTTACGGTTTGAGATTATAAATATTCAAACACTTTAATAACACGTTCAACGCCTGATACGTTACGTGCTACATCAACTGCTAAATTTGCTTCAGAGTCGCTCACTAAGCCCATTAAAAAGACTTCGCCATTCTCTGTAACTACTTTGATGTTATTACTGCTGATGCTCTCTGTGGTGAGTAATTGGGTTTTAACTTTAGAGGTAAGCCATGAGTCATGAGTTTGTGTGCTTATACCAATATTTGAACCAATGCGAATTTGGTTGTGTATCTTACGAATGCCATCAACGCCTTCGATAGCACGTTGTGCTTCGTCTTTCATTTCTTGATTGGCAACTTGACCAATCATAAGCACAGAACCATTAACGCTAATGACGTTAACGTTAGCATATTTATGTAAGCGCTCATTTTCACTGATAGCAATTGAGCTTTTAATTTCGATATTGTTATCGTCGATTTGTGAACCAATTGTGCGGCGATCATTCGCGGCTGTTACAGCACCCGCTGTACCAGCCACGACAGCAGCTGCACAGCCCTGCAGCAATAAAACGGTACCAAATACAAGTAAAGACTGTTTAAACATTAATTTTCTTCCTGTGGGAATAGGGTTAAATCGATAAGCTCACTTAGACAGTGTAAGTTGACTAAGTGCGACTCAACAATGCGGCTTGGGCGTTTTGAAGGCACACGAATTTCAACATCATTTGGCCCAAGTAAACCGACTAATTCACCGCCATCATCGCCAACAAGTACAATGACTTTCATATCACGAGTCAGTGCAGCTTCGACTGCTGAGATAATCTGCTTTTCATTACCATTCACCGCAATTGCTAGTAAAAGGTCACCTTGTTGTGCAAATGCTCGAATTTGTCTGGCAAAAGTTTCGTGCTCATCGTTATTTGCCGTTGAGCCTAAGTTAACTTGATCTTGTGCAAGCGCAACTGCTGGAAGACAAGGGCGCTCGGTCTCATAAAAGTTAATTAATAACCCTGCCATGTGCTGTGCCAACATATGACAGCTAGGGGTGCCACAGCATAGTAATTTATTGCCGTTAATTAGGCTTTGCGCGATGGTGAACGCTGCTGATTCAAGTGCGCTCGGAAGTACTTCACCTGCAGCTATTTGAACTTGAATATTTTCGGTAAAGATTTTTTTAATCGTTTCTTGCATAACCTACCAAATTAAGCCGACGCCAGAAGGCGTTAGTAAACATTTTTAAACCAGTTAAGGCTGCTATTAAGCTCACCCGTTATAGCGACATAATCTATCCGCATTAACTGATTTGAGATCTTTTTTTCGGCAAGATAATGGCTAATCGTTCGCCTTAATCGTTGCTGTTTTAGCTTGCTGAGCGCGTAGTTTGCGCCGCCACGAAGGGCGTTTTTCCTAAATTTTACCTCTACAAATACCAGTGTTTGTCCGTCGCGCATTATCAGGTCGAGCTCACCGTATTTACAAAAATAATTACGCTCAATAGTCTTTAAGCCACGTTGTATTAAATACTGTTCAGCCTGTTTTTCGTAATACAGGCCTTTTTCGCGGCTATTTTGCCACAATTGCTTAAACCACGACATAGCTTCATCCTTGAGCTAGTAGTATTTTGAAATAACCGTTTATTTAGCAGCGTTAATCCCAACAGCAGATTGCATGAATAGTGGAATTGGTTGCTCTGTTGCTAAATCAACAGAAATAATTTTTTTGTTCTTGTACTGTGCCCAATCTAAAGAGCGTGTTACATAACCATTACTGGCAATGCTTAATTGACCACTAATACCACTAAAGCGTTTGCCTTGTACCATGCTCAACTGCTTTACATCACCCAACATACTGGCTGCATCGAATGCCATTGCGAATAAGCGCTGACTTATATCAGCATTCTCTGGCCATAAACTATCGTATTGCTGGCGTAAATTATGTTGTGCAATTTGACCGTCAAGCATCCAAGGTAGTTCCGTAAAATAAAGACCATCTAAATCGCCTTTATCGGTTCTATCGATTTGTTTACTGTGGCTTTTTGAGCTGGCATAAAGCGGAATACGATCAGCAAAAGTACTCACGTTAACGTCTAAATATGGTTTAATTAGGCGTGTTTCGGTGGCATCACCTAAAATATAAACTACATCGATATCACTGCGTGAGCGGGTTTCGCTTTCAACTTCTTGTTTAAATAATGATTTTACGACTTTTATGCGCTCTTTACTTTGGTCTACTTCTAATAGGCCTGTAATTGTCTTAGGCATATCGTCTTTGCCAGAATAAAATCCGATTTGTGGTTTAACTTCGCTGTAGCGTTGCCATTGCGCATTGAAGTATTCAACTAAGCGTTGACCGTTACTGTTATTCGGTGCCAAAAGCATAGGTTTTTGATAGCCTGCAGTTAAAAAACGTTCTAAGGCTTGTTGAACTTCATGCTCAGGGTTTAATGCAAAGAAAAAATGCTGCTGAGAAATACGCTCACCATCAAAGGTGTTTAAATGCATTACCGGGTAATCAACAAGCGTTTGCGCGTTGGTCAACTTTTCAATGTTACTTTTTAATAATGGGCCAATAACAAAGTCGGCTTTAAACTCGCTGAGTTTAAGTGCAATTTCTGCCGCAGATAGTGACTCATCAATAAATAATGTTTGTTCTAATGATTGTCCATCGAGGGCCGCGAGAACACCCGCTTTTAAAGCATCACCTAATCGCTCATTGGCACCTGATTGTGGAAGTAATACAGCTAGGCGTTTTACATTTAAAGGCTCAATTTGTACCAGCTCAGTCACTTTTTTTGGAAGCACTTCAGCTGCCGGGTGGCCAGGGTAGCGGCGCAACCAGTTATTCATTGCTTGGTGTAATTCGACCGGCGCACCTAAATACACTTGGTGGTAAAGCGCTAGATTAACCCAACCTTGTTGTACCACAGAACCACGATTAAAGCGTTCGAGTGCGTACGAAGAAAGCTGGGTTAGGCTTTGCCATAAATCTTTATTGAGATTCGCAACGGTAAAGTTGTTTTTGCTGCTAAGTGTTGATGCCTTAAAAAAGTAAGTCATTGCTTGTTTTGGCATGCCTTGCGATGCATAAACACGCGCTGTTAAGTATTGATGCCATGCTTGATGCTCTGGTTGGCTTAACTGTGGCTCAAGTTGTTGTAATTGTGCCAGAGCTAAGTCGCTCTTACCTTGATGCTCTTGAGCTAGTGCAATATAAAGTTTGTTTTGAATTTGGTCTACGCTCGGAGTCGCTTCTAATTCAAGGCAGACCTTTTCTAAAAGTGACCAGCGCTCTTCGCTAATGGCAGCATCTCGTGCAGTGTATAAAAGCTGAATTTTATCAGCACCGTGACGATTTAGTGCCGCTTGGTACATAGATTGTGCGTCGGTTAGTTGTGATTGAGCCATACTCGATTGGCTCGATTGATTTTCTGTATTATTTCGTTGTTTTTCGGTTGTGCTACAAGCCGATAACCCTGACAATACAATTAATAGACTAACAAGTTTAAGTCGCACAATGATTTCCCGATACGTTAACGCGATTTGCTTATATTACTGACTGACGCAGGAGACCTCAATGTTAAATGAGGACAATTCAGATAAAATCGGCACTCTTTACATTGTTGCCACGCCTATTGGTAACTTTGACGACATCAGCCAGCGTGCCATTCAAACCCTATCTGAGGTTGACTTAATAGCCGCTGAAGATACTCGTCACACAGGAAAGTTGTTAAGCCATTTTAATATCAAAGCAAAAACCTTTGCTTTACATGACCATAACGAGAAACAAAAAGCGCAACAAATTGTTGATTGGCTAGAGCAAGGAATGAATATTGCTCTGGTATCTGACGCCGGCACGCCACTTATCAGCGACCCAGGTTATGCGGTAGTCAATTTATGCCGTGAACAGGGCGCGCATGTCACGCCAGTACCGGGGGCATGTGCAGCAATTACCGCTGTATGTTGTTCTGGTTTACCGACAGATCGCTTTCAGTTTATTGGTTTTACACCTGCAAAGAGTAAAGCAAGGCAAACCTTTTTTATCGAAGCGGTAAACTCAGGTATTACTAGTATCATGTATGAAAGTACCCACCGTATTATGGCGAGTCTTGATGATTTAGAGGAAGCACTCGGTACAGAGCAGCCTGTAGTGTTTGCAAAAGAGCTTACTAAAACCTTCGAAACTTTTTTCAATGGCACAGTTGCCGAGCTAAAACAGTTTTTAACGGATGATCCAACTAAGCAGCGCGGCGAAATCGTATTGATGTTACCAGGTAAGGTAAAGCAAAGTGACGATATTCCAGAAGATGCGCGTCGTATGCTAGGTTTGCTTGAAGCTGAAATGCCACTGAAAAAAGCTTGCGGTGTGGTGGCTGAGTATTTTGGTTTGAAGAAAAACGCACTTTATAAAGCAATTATTGACGAAAAAGACTAATTCTTTACTGCATAGACGTGCGCGCTCAGGTATACTGCGCGCCGAGTCAGCCGAGATAATCGCTGCCTGCAACGAAAATGCGCAGGGGGAGGAAAGTCCGGGCTCCACAGGGCAGGGTGCCAGCTAACGGCTGGGGGGCGCGAGCCTACGACAAGTGCAGCAGAGAGGAGACCGCCAACTTCGGTTGGTAAGGGTGAAAGGGTGCGGTAAGAGCGCACCGGGCCACTGGTAACAGTTGGTTGCAAGGTAAACTCCACCCGGAGCAAGACCAAATAGGGTTCCTTATGGCGTGGCCCACGTTGGAACCGGGTAGGTTGCTTGAGCCATAGAGCAATTTATGGCCTAGACGAATGATTATCCACGACAGAACCCGGCTTATTGGCTGACTCACCAAATAACACAAGAGCCTCGGTATTTACCGAGGCTTTTTGTTTTTAGGGTGGAGAAAATCCACTCCGCGCATATAAAACAGCGGCTTATTGGCTGACTCACTAAATTAAAGAAAGCCCACAGTGAAAACTGTGGGCTTTTTATTCTTTGGGCGGAGAAAAACCACTCCGCGCATACAAAACAGCGGCTTATTGGCTGACTCACCAAATATCATAAAAGCCTCGCAGCAATGCGGGGCTTTTTGCTTTCTTAAATAAAATCCAATTTGCTCAACATTCAAACTGAATCATAATTCCCTGCTCTTAAGTCGTTTCTCACTCTTAGTAAACTAGGAATTTTTCTTAGCCATACTAAGAAAGTCTCTCATTACCATAACGGCTTGTTCTTTATATCCTTTGTATAAAATTTACTTATGTTTAAAGGATTGAAAATGAGTGTTATTGAGGGAAGTACTAAGGAGTTTGGCAATACCACTATCCTGCTTCATAGTTTGGGTTCTTCTTGTTACAGAATTGAATGGTATAGCAGGATGACGGGCGCATCGACGAGTTTAGCAAGGCTCAAGCAAGGTAAGTACGTCGTTATTCGTAAATGGGCGCAAGTGAAAAAAATGTCTGATGTTTCGAGTGAATTTAGCAGCCGAAATAGCGCGTTAATACACTTTCTAAATAACGTCGATATTGTTAAATCACATGATGACTGGATCTGTGCTGCTAAGCAGCACTGTCTTAACTTGTTTGTCGAAAATGAAGGCCTTAAACCTGTTACCAAAGCGAGCTTTCCTAAACCGAGGCTGCAGGGTGCGATTGGTAAAGAGGTGGTTGTTAAATCTAGGTTGGGGGAAAAGGAAATAGCGCATGGCTTGTTGTTACAGCTTATTGGCAATCAAGCTGAAATTCAGCTTGCGAATATGAAGAAAAAATTTTTTACCAAGCAAGTTTATTTAATGTAAATTTTTGCATTCAAATACCAAAATGCACTTCAATTTTAAATCCATCTATTTCAGTAACTGTATACGTGCCATCAAGTGCAATAACTCGCTCTTCAATAAATGATAATCCGTAGCCACCAGATTGTTGTTGTGTGGCTTTCGCTTTGCCATTATCTGTAATATTAAGGTGTATATACTGTTTGTGAGCGGCCAAGCTAAGCCTTAGCTCTGTGGCTGTACTGTGTTTGATGCAGTTTGTTACAGCTTCTTGGCAAATTCTGTAGATAGCTGTTTGATGTTCATCTGATATTGCTTCCTTTAAGCTTATTTCAGCTATGTAATTGATAGACGCTTTATTTAGCAAAGACTTAAAGCGGCCCTCTTTAAGTGCCTGCACAAGGCCTAGTTCATCAAGCTCTCTTGGTCTGAGATGATGCATAATCTGATAGACAGAATCATACATCGCTTTTGCATTTTCTTTTAGGCCATCAACGAGTGCGTTTTCATTATTTTGTTGTGCGATAGAAAGCACAGTTAAATCTGTTTTGAGAGCTGTCAGGTTTTGGCCTAATTCGTCATGTAGTTCTTGAGACAAGTACTTTCGCTCATTTTCTTGAACAGTCACCATACGTTTAGCGAGTTGTTTATTTTTCTCAAGAAGTGCCGTGAGTTTTTCGTTGCTGGCTTGTAGTTGATTATTTTTGATCTTTAACTCGTTAGTGGCAGTCCCTATTAGCAGGCCTGTTACTGAATTCGCTAAGATAAATAATTGGCTAATGTAAGTATTGGTAGCATCTTGTGTGAGGCCTGCTTGTGCAACGATCAGCGCATTGCTTACCAACGCACTTGCTATAGCACCTTTAATACCAAACTTATAAGAGAACCAAATTACCGGTAGCAGTGAGCCAAGGCGAAGTAAGGGGTAAAGATCTGAGTGACTTAGGTAACTCACTATGTAAAGAAACCCCAGTGTGAATAAGCTTAATAAAATAACTGCATGATGCCGTGAAAACAGACGGCTATAACTTTGGCTGATTAACATTAATACGGGGGCGACTAATAATGTCCCCGTCAGGTCGCCTAATATCATATTGAGTTGATATTGTAATACTTGCTTACCTTCTAACCAGGTTGTGAATTCAAAGGCGCTCGAGAACAAAAACCATTTGAAAGAAGCTGAAAAAACGGCAAGTAGAATTAGCGACAAAGCACCTGAATTGGAGGTAACTTTTGGTGGCCAGCGGCTTTTCTTAAAGCTGTAGACAATAGCCATATAGGTTAATTCTTGAAAGAAACCATGAAATAAATCAAAGCTCCATTCGCCATTGTAATAGACACCTGAGTATGATGCATAAAGTCTAGAGGCAATCCAAAGCATTGGCCAAAATCGCACAGACAATATAACAAAAAATGCAAGCTTCACCCCCGCAGGCAGGTAAATTGCGCTACTTTGGGTAACGGTTTCTAAATGATTACTCACCCAAGAGGATAAATATAAAGCAAGAAAGTAAAGCGCAAACACCAATAACTGGTTAAATACTTCAGTTATAAAGCTATGTGAAGGGTACTCTTTTGAGACGAGCTTATGCCAGTTCATCAATTGTGATAATCCCGGAATCTATTGCAATTTTTAATAATTCAAATGAATTACTGACTTCAAGTTTGTTGTATATATTTGTTTTATGCACATGGGCTGTTTTGGGCATCATATCGAGTTGTTGTGCCACTTGTTTGGCATTCAAGCCTTTGGCAAATAAGGGAAGTGCCTCTTTCTCTCTGGGTGTTAAAAGTGTGAGTTTACTTGACGGAGAGGTGGTATTAAATTTCACATCTTCACTGATGTAACGCCCTCCATTAATGACTGAATTGACCGCATCAATTAAAGCTTCTGATGCTGAGCGTTTAGATACATAAGCTTGTACGCCCAACTTTAGAGCGTTGCTAACATAAGGTTCGTAGTCGTACATAGAAGCAACGATCGTTTTTATGTCGGGGAAGTGAGTGTTTAAATAAGAAAGAAATGCGAGTCCGTTTTCACCATCATGCATTGAAATATCAACAATAAATATATCAGGTGTCTCTAAGCTAACGGCAAGTTTTGCTTCAGTGACTGAGCAGGCTTCTATTACAACTTGCCATCCTGTTTGTAGCTCTAATAATTTTTTAAAACTATCCCTAACAAGCTGATGATCTTCAATGATTCCAATACGCATAATCCCTCCATAGAATTTTTATTATATCCCCAGTTCAATGAGTTATGTCTAGGAATTATTCTTATATATTAAATTTGCGTTTATATGTTGTCATTTTAAAGCAACGAAACTCTTGGAGTGTTTCTAGTTCTACTCCATGTTCTGAATCGTTGTGATTATTGATCTCGGACAAGGTTGCTGCGTTGACTCTGTTTGTTACAGTGATACAGTGAAATTGAACTTAAATTCTAGCCAAAGGAGTTGCCCATGCTAGGCGAAAAACACTCGTTATTGAACGAATTCCCAGAGTTTAATGAATTAATCCATAATCTTGCTAAAAATGATGCTCACTTCAAGAAAACCATGCAGCGTTATGATGAGATGGATAAAGAAATTCGTGAGCTTGAATTGCAAAATTCGCCAATTGAAGATGCGGATATGCATGAAAAGAAACACCAACGCGCCGCGCTAAAAGATGAACTTTATGACTTTTTAAAAGCCAACAATTAACAATTTAAAAAGCTAATGCCCCTACCAATTGCATACTCATAGTAGGGGCTTTTTATTTTCTGTTTTTACTACTCAATCGTAGTTAATCGCAATATTCCTTTACTCAATCAAGGTTATGGTAGTCTTAGCGCGATTTTTTCAGGCAACAATAGAATAGTGCCTTGCACTGACTAGGATTAACA
>NZ_JAKEVN010000044.1:0-29845 GCF_022398505.1 Pseudoalteromonas sp. Isolate3
GTATTATAAATAGTTTTAATCTGCACCACTGCTATTAATTGATTGGTGTTGATCAAAACTCATCCAAGGAGCAGAACACACAAGGAAAGCTCAATAACAATGATTTGGAGACACAATGATACTTTCAAAAAAAGCGCTCGCTGCGCTTAGCTTTGCATCAACACTGATACTTCCCTGTGCCTATGCGATTGATAATGGCGTATACACGATTAAATCAAAGTACAGTGCTAAGTTTGTTGAAGTTGCCAGCGCACAAACCAATGATGGTGCGAATGTCAGTCAATGGGCTAACACTAATCACGATACTCAGCGCTGGTTAATTACCAACATAGGTGGCAGCAACTATTCGGTTATTAATCTAAATAGTGGTAAAGCCCTAGAAGTGTTTGACTTCTCAACTGCCGATGGTGGCAATGTTGTGCAATATGAATACGCTAATCTTGCCAGTCAACATTGGCAAATTAATGATGAAGGTAGCGGCTACTACAGCTTCATAAATGATCACAGTGGTAAAGCACTCGACTTATATGCTTTTGATGGCAACGATGGAGCGAATATTAGCCAGTGGAGCTACAACGGCAGCGATGCGCAGCAATGGCAACTAACCAAGCTTGCTAATGTTGAATCAACACCATTTGATCCATCAACGACAAATGGCACTGCAGATCACTGGCCACTTACAGGTAATTTAGTCACCCACGATCCAACCCTTGGCTATGAAAATGGCACCTGGTGGGTTTTTCAAACGGGCCCAGGTATCTACGGTAAGTATTCAAGCAACGGTGTAGATTGGAATGATGCGCAACCGATTTTCTCAAATGGTTTAAGCTGGTGGAGTAACTACGTGCCAGATCATGATGGAATTGATGTCTGGGCGCCTGAATTAAAAAGCTACAATGGCCGCAGCTGGCTTTATTATTCTATTTCGACCTTTGGTTCACGTGTTAGTGCTATTGGCCTTACTTCTGCAAGTAGTGTGGCAACAGGTGATTGGCGTGATGATGGTTTAGTAATCAATACCACCAATAGCAATAATTACAACGCCATCGACCCAGATCTTGTAGTGGCAAAAGATGGTGCACCTTGGCTTGCCTTTGGCTCATGGAATTCGGGCATTAAACTCACACGTATTAACCCGATGACCATGAAACCATTTGGCCAAATCTATTCGTTAGCTAGTCGCTCAGGTGGGATCGAAGCACCTACCATAGTGTATCGCCAGGGCTACTACTATTTGTTTGTTTCGGTTGGCAAATGCTGTGATGGTACCAATAGTACATACCGCATTGCTTACGGTCGCTCTACTGACATTCGTGGTCCATATCTAGATAAAAATGGCATCAACATGTTAGCCAGCGGCGGCAGCATTCTTGATGCGGGTAATAGCCAATGGGTAGGCCCAGGAGGACAAGACATTTTAAATACCGATGTGATTGTTCGTCATGCCTATGATGCAGGTGATAATGGCACGCCAAAATTGCTCATAAGCACCCTTAATTGGGATGCTAATGGCTGGCCTAAATACTAGTTCTCCCCATTAAGCGCGTGCAAGCGCGCTTTTTATAATCTATCTAATATACTGCGAATAAAGTCAGAGTTGAGTATCTGAGTCACTGCCCCACTACACCATAAGTAGGCGCGTTGTATGGGATAACCTTTAAAAATCCAACGCTTACGAACATGATTAAAGTCGTGTAAATAATCAGCCTTCGTTTGTGGTAATGAATCATTGGCTAACTTCTGCCACGCTTTATAAACCCCACTCATATCAGCACCACGCATAAAACGCTGTAACCAGCGCGGAAAGCGTGCAAAGCGAATCGCTGACTGAAAATCAATGATGTAAGGCTTACCGTCTTTTGAACAAATCACATTTCCCAAATTACGTAAATCCAGATGCACCACGCCGCGGCGGTGCATTTTTGCAACTAAACGCTCAAACTCTTTAAAGAAATCACTCGGTAAGTGCTGCTGTTGCAAGGCAAGCTGGCGAAGTGGCGTGCCTTCTATAAAATCGTAAACAATGGCAATAGATGACAAACGACAAAAGTTATCGACCACTCCGTCTACGTCTTGCAGGCGTGCCAGCCCCTTGTACTCCTGATTGATAAAAAGCGGCGCGATAGTTTTTCTCACCCACCATGGGCTGTGCTGAAAGTCTTTAATAATTAAATCAAATTTCGCATCTTTGTAACGATAAACAATGGCATTAGCAAAGCGGCCTGTATGAACAACCGACAAACCTTCTGGGCTAAATTGATGAGCTGGAAATTGCGCGTGAAGCTGCGCGAGCAAAGATGATTCAAACATAACAACCCGGACTTGTTAAAATTAAATGCCTAGGCAACTATATTATCAAAATGCTCTAACAGCGACAATGTACCGCTTAGAGAAATTTATGCTTTTAAATTATGAATTGCTCTAAACAGCAAGCTTGCGAGTTGCTTTTGCTCATCATCAGAGAAGCCTGTAAGTGCTTTGCGATAGATATCATTTACGGTTGGTAAAATTTCAGGATAGAGTTGTTGGCCCTTTTTCGTGAGGCATAAAAGAGTTGAACGGCGATCTTCAACTGACTGCTTTTTAGCAACCAAGCCCTTGTCTTCTAAACGAGAAAGTAACCGACTCATAGCGCCACGGTCATACATCATGTGCTCACAAAGCTCAGCCAAGGTATTTACCTTACCACGCGCAAGTAGCACAACCACAATATATTGGGCCGACGTTAGCTCTTTATCCTCTAAAGCATCATCAAGGTGAGTAACGAGGTTTGAACGTAAATAAGAGACTAAGCGACCTAAGTCTTGCACGGGATCTAAATCTTCAATACAGCACTGGCCAATTGATGCAGGTTCTTTCATATTTCCTCTAAAACGATTAATAGCAATTCATAGACAGTTAAGCGGCAAAATAATTCAATCCTATTAGATTGCTTCTACGACTATGAATAGTGTAGCGTGAGTAAGCGTAAAAACTGTCGGGGGGCGTTATGCTAACTAAGCAACATATTATCAAGTATTTATCTCTTTCAATACTGCTACTTTTTTGTTGGCTAGAGCATTATAACCATTTCATCATGCGCTTTATCGACAGCGCCCTTGTGCAATCAACACTTGTCTATGCTTCATCTCGAACAGTCAATGCTGCTATATCGCTGTTGCAATCAGCCGAAGTGGGCATTGGTATTGCCAGTATTCAACCTGCACAGCTTCTTGACCCAGTAAATGACTTAGCAGAATACATGTCGGATGCCATGCGCCTTGCAATAGGCTCGTTATTCTTACAGCGCATTTTATACACCATTTCTTCTGGAGTTATTTTTAGCGGTGTATTTACAGTTTCAGTTGTCGCTTACTTTATTTGTGAATGGCGTAATTATTTGCCTAACGTACGTCATAAGATTATGGCAAGCTTGATTTTAATTCGCTTTTTAGTACCTGCGGTGGTGCTTACAACAGGCCTCGTTAGCCAGATATTCTTAGATGAGCAAATAAACCAGCAAAGTGAAATTGTGAGCGAAAAAGTAGAGACGGTTAATAGCAGTGCAAATAATGCCTCTGCCCTATCGGCTAAGCTAAAAGCAGAGGTCGATAGTGAAAAACAAACCATCTTCGACAAGTTATCGCTATTAAATGAGCAGCAAATTAAAAACCACCAGCGAGCCACTGAGCTCAAAGGTGATTTGGCAGAGATCGAAACACAAATAGAAGCGATTCAAGCAACCCGCAGCTTGTCTGAAAGACTCACTTTTACTGAGCTTGAACAAGCCAAGCCACTACTTGATAAAAAGCAGCAATTAACAAAGCAATTTAATGCTGTACTCGCGCAACAAAGAGCGCTTAACCTAGACAAAGACGCCTTAAACGAACAATTAGAAAACCTTAACGCATCACTCAATCAAAACCAATCGTCACAGGTGAGTAAAATTATTGATACCGTTACCTCTGGCATTAGCAACATGGTGGCTGCCGTCGAAGACTTATTTATCGACTTTTTGAATATCTTGTCACTGCTGATTTTAAAGCTGTTGCTAATGCCGCTAATATTTTTATTCCTATTTAACAAAGCCTTTAAGGCTATTTGGCAGCGCCGCTTTATGGATGTACTAATGCAAACAAAGCAATTGGCTGTTAATCGCTGATATTTCAGCTAAAGTTATAAACCTAACTCGTTTTTAAAGGATATAAGTATGACTGAGCAACGCCATAACCACATTCCCCAAGAAGCTTTCGATTGGTACGATGAATACGCCCATGGCTTAATGGATCGCCGCACCTTTATGAAAAAGCTTGGTGGCTTAGCAGCCCTTGGTTATTCAATGGCAATGCTAAGTAGCGCTTTACTGCCAAACTACGCATTAGCTGAGCAAGTATCCTTTAATGACCCTGATATTAAAGCCAGCTATAAAACCTTTGATTCGTTTAAAGGTCATGGCGAAGGAAAAGGTTATTTAGTCGAACCCGCTAATTTAACCGGTAAGCACCCATTAGTCTTAGTGATCCACGAAAACAGAGGCTTAAACCCTTATATTAAAGATGTTGCTCGTCGCCTTGCCAAAGCCGGTTTTATTGCCTTTGCGCCAGATGCATTACACCCTCTTGGTGGCTACCCTGGCAACGATGATGAAGGGCGTGCAATGCAGCGCTCTATGGATAAACAAAAAATCCAACAAGATTTTATCGCCGCAGCTGAATATATAAAAAGACACCCAAATAGTAATGGCAAACTTGGTGCGGTAGGCTTTTGCTTTGGTGGTTATATGGTCAACTACCTAGCAGCAGTTGATAGCAAACTAATTAATGCAGGCGTACCCTACTACGGAACACCCGCAGTCAAAGAGCTCAGACAAAACATCAAAGCCCCTCTACTAGTGCATTTAGCTGAGTTTGATAACCGCGTTAATGCAACATGGCCAGAATACGAGAGCGACTTAAAAGCCCATCAAGTGCCTTACACTATGCATATGTATGAACAAGCAAATCATGGTTTTCATAACGACTCCACATCGCGTTATGATGAAAAGCAGGCAGAGCTTTCATGGCAACGCACATTGGCGTTTTTCAATGAGCAATTGATTTAAACAGAGCAATTTCATACACTCTCGAAAAAATTTTAGGCTAGAAAAGAGATGGAATCGCAAGTCAGTTATCGCTTTGACTCACAGCAAACCGCCAATCGGTTTTTAAACAAGCTTAAACATTGGTCAGTGGCTAAAGTCACTGCGACACTTTGCCAAGGTGGTTATGGCGTGAAAATACGTTACGAAGTCGATACGAGTGACTTTGATTACACCCTTGCTGAGCTTGATGATTTAGCGATGCAGCACGAAGGCGAAGAGATTTAATCCTCATCCATTAAGATACTCTAAGCATAAAAAACGGCTAACCAAGGTTAGCCGTTTCGTTTATTAAAGCAGAGCTTATAAATCAAAGCTGCGTGAAATAGACGCTACAATTCGCTCATCTGCGGTATCCCAGTCAAGGCTGGTGTTTTCGCCAGCAAGCTCGAAATCAAAACCTGCAAAGCTTGTTTGATAAGCTAAACGATAATGATTGTATGATTTATCGTTGCCATCCCAGGCAAACTTATTACCATCGAGAGAATTAGAAATATCAAAGCTGGCACGAATTGCATGATTTGGTGCAATTTCAAAGGTATGGGCAACCATAGAAATCACATGCCCTGCATCGGTACCAAAGTAATCCCAAGCGTACCAAAAGTTAAGTTCTGTGAAACCTAGGCTATTGGTATAGCCAAACTTTGCATAAGTCTCAAAATAGTTACCGTCGCTTGAGTAATCTTCACCATGGTATGAATAGTAAGCAATACCATAATCAACACTAAGGGCGTCGTTTATCTCAACATAATTACCGAAATACGCATCCCACTCAATGTCAGTACCATCGCCAAAATCTACATTTGAAGCCCAAGTCCCCACATACATACCTGAATCCGCAAAGGCATAATCTAAGCTGCCTTGAATCGCTGGATCATTCATGGTTTGGCTCACACCGTTAAAGGTGTAATCTGACGCCAATGTAACCGTAGCCGATAAGTCAGCCATTGCTGATGTCGATAGTAATGCCAATGGCAACGCTGCCGCTAATACTGTTTGTCTTGTTGTCATGTTGGTTTCCTAAACTTAATGCAGTTATGTTTAGCATCATTCTCAATTACAGATAAAACATCATTTTTGGGATGCACTTAAATTACATCACCGCACAAATAAAATTTTACTCAGTCTAAATTTAAGCCAATGTCATTGATACGAACTAAATTTATCATCATTAAGTTTAGGTTATTTATATGAAAAAGGATCGTAGAAAAGTAGCCTAATTCAAAATTGATGGATTCATTCGTGGTATTTACGAATAACCGCTATCTTGCCATCTTCTATTTCGAGCACATCCATAATGGTTTGCGTGTATTCAATTTCTTGCTGGTTTTGTGGGTGTATACCTTTAGCGTGATGGGTATAACGTAAGGCAATGGCCGAATCATTAAAAATAAAGATATCGAGTAAGTTTGCTTGATATTCAGTGTGCGCCCCAAGGTAAAAAGTCATGCCTTTGCGCATCATGGCTTTACCATCTGGTTCTCTTGAATCATCAGTTTGATAAGGTAAGTGCTGGTTTGCTACGTCGTCAGTTAATAAAGCTAAAAAGGCTTCTAACTCTTTTTTGGTGGCATTAGGTGCTTGTGTTGCAACCATGGTATTGAAGTACTGCTGTGCTAATGCTGTCAGCTCTGGGTTAGCTTGCTTTGCATGGCTGCTAAATGCGCTTAGCAAACAAATAGCCAGAAAATAAAGGTGCTTCATCGTTATTCCTTGTGGTTTTAGTTATTGACTAAGAATCAAATTACGAACCTAAAATAACGACAAAACCCCTAACTATCAATAGTTTATTTTTAAGCTGTTTGTGGCTTTATAAGCGCTCGTTTATCTAAATAACCGCTGTATCTTGTTGCAATTAACGCCGCTAAACTAATAATAGCGCCAATCCAAGCAGTGTCTTGTAATGAGTAGTTTTCAACGACAACGCCTCCTAACACTGAACCTAGCGCAATACCGATATTAAACGCTGCAATGTTTAACCCAGAGGCCACATCAACTGCATTGGGTGTGAATTTTTCAGCAAGTTTAACCACATAAACTTGCAGCCCAGGAACATTACCAAATGCAAATGCCCCCCATACGAGTATGGTTAGTACCGCTGCTACTTTAGATTGCATGGTAAAGGTCAGTACTAATAGCACAATACTTAAAGCACTAAAGATAATAGTAAGCGCACTAATCGGGCCCTTTTTATCGGCTAACTTACCACCGTAGATATTCCCAACAGCAACCGATACCCCGTAAACCAGCATGATTAAGCTAATGGTGGCAGATGCAAAACCAGTTTGCTGCTCTAAAATGGGCGCTAAGTAAGTGAAAGCAGTAAATGTCCCACCATAACCAAGTATGGTCATCAAATACACCAGTAAAAGCCTAGGTTGCACCATTACCTTTAATTGCTCACCCAACGCGGCTGCTTTACTTTGCTTTAAGTTGCTTGGAATTAAAAATGCGCTGCCAATAAGTGCTATTAAACCCAATAAAGACACCACTAAAAAGGTCGCTCGCCAGCCAAAATGTTGACCAATCCAAGTCCCTAATGGCACACCGGTTACTAATGCAACCGTTAAACCAGTAAACATAATCGCGATAGCACTGGCTTCTTTATCTTTACTGACAAGCCCGGTAGCGATGGTTGAACCAATTGAGAAAAATACCCCATGAGCAAGGCCTGTTAGAACCCTTGCGGTGATCAAACTACCATAACTAGGTGCTTGCCAAGCCAGTAAGTTACCGATAACAAAAAGACTCATTAAACTAAGTAATACATGTTTTCGATTCCAGCGCCCAGTAAGCGCAGTTAGTACTGGCGCCCCCACCGCAACCCCTAATGCATACAAGCTAACAAGTAACCCAGCACTCGGTAACGAAACCATCAAATCATCAGCGATAGTTGGTACTAAGCCGACAATCACAAACTCAGTGGTGCCTATGGCAAACGCACTGAGAGTTAACGCAAGTAATGCTATTGGCATCACATATCCTCTATTAATTTTTGAAAGTGCGACTATTGTGGCTAAAATTAAATTTGCAAAAAATAGCGATAGTGACAAAATACTTTTGTCAAAAATGAAAAGGTAAAGCCATGAGTGTTGTCTCCAATACCCAAGATTTAGAAGCATTTATTAGCGTGGTTGATACCGGCGGGTTCTCAAGTGCAGCCAATGCCTTAGATGAGCAAGTAGCAAAAATATCACGGGCGGTGACTCGGCTCGAAAAATCCTTAAACGTTACTTTATTCAATCGCACCACAAGGCGCATTGAGCTGACCGAAGAAGGCGAGTTATTTTTAGGCTATGCTAGAGAAGCACTCAGTCAGCTTGCACAAGGCGAAGAAGCCTTAAAACTCCTACACAGTGCCCCATCAGGAAAGTTAAGAGTCGATGCCGCGAGCCCCTTTGTGTTTCACCAATTAGCGCCACATTTAAAAGCCTTTAATCACGCTTATCCTGATATAAAGCTCGAGATCACCAGCCACGACAACATTATCGATTTGCTTGAACATAAAACCGATATTGCCATTCGTATTGGCGAACTTGCTGATTCAAACTTGCATGCGCGCACTTTGGGCATAAGCAAACTACAGCTAGTAGCAAGCCCTGATTATTTACAAGCTGCACCACCATTAAATGAGCTAACCGACTTAGCCTCACAACAACTTATTGGTTTTACCGATGCACCGCATTTAAACCACTGGCCGCTAACCACGCCTTTAGAGCTTAAATTTTCAATCAGTGCTTCAAGTGGTGAAACTGTTCGCCAGCTTTGTATTCAAGGTCACGGCATTACCTTGTTGTCGGAATTTATGATCAATGAAGATTTAAAAGCAGGCCGTTTAGTAAAAGTGCTCGAAGGCGAAGTGCTGAGCCCTAATCGCCGCGAAAAAGTGCATGCGGTGTATTATCAAAACAGCGGTGTGTCATCACGAGTATTAGCATTTTTAGACTTTATAGCACCAAGGTTAACGCTATAGTTTTTTCATTTTTAGCAAAAGTGTTTTGTGATTACTGGCATTAATTTCATAAATAACTTTCGTTATGCTGAAAGCATATTCGCTTTTAAGGAGCCGTAATGAACAAATTATTCGAAACCGTACAACTTGCCGGTCATACATTAAAAAACCGCATTGTTATGCCACCAATGACTCGCTCTCGCTCATCACAACCGGGTGATATCGCCAATGAGTTAATGGCCGACTACTATGCCCAACGTGCCAGCGCAGGCTTAATCATTAGCGAAGGTACACAAATATCAGCGCTAGGTAAGGGCTATGCTTGGACGCCGGGTATTTATACTCCCGAGCAAATTGTCGGTTGGAAGAAAGTAACCGACAAAGTTCATCAAGCTGGTGGCATTATGTTCGCTCAGCTTTGGCATGTTGGCCGAGTGTCTCACCCAAGTAACACGGGTGGCGAGCAACCCATTGCGCCATCAGCCATTGCAGCCATTGCAGCCAAGGACGTAAAAGTTTTTATTGATGAAGATGACAAACCCGACTTTGTTGCCACATCACTGCCACTCGCAATGAGCCATGACGACATCAAACAGGTTATAAACGAATACCGCCAAGCTGCCCGTAATGCAGTTGATGCAGGGTTTGATGGTATTGAACTACATGCTGCTAATGGTTATTTAATTAATCAATTTATTGATTCAGAGTCGAACCAACGCACTGATGAATACGGCGGCAGTTTAGAAAACCGCTTACGTTTTTTACAACAAGTGACACAAGCGGTTTGTGATGAAATTGGCGCTGAGCGTGTAGGCGTGCGCCTTGCACCACTCACAACACTCAATGGTACGGTTGATGATAACCCCTTTGAAACCTATATTGGCGCAGCAAAAGTACTCAATGACCTAAACGTTGCTTACTTGCACATTGCCGAAGCTGATTGGGATGACGCGCCACTAATGGAGCAAAGCTTTAAGCAAGCACTACGTGAAAACTATGCCGGATTAATGATTTATGCAGGCAAGTACACTGGCGATAAAGCAGAGCAAGCATTAGCCGCAGGTTGGGCTGATTTAATTGGCTTTGGTCGTCCGTTTGTTGCCAACCCAGATCTGCCAGCTCGTATTGAACAAGGTATTGAGCTTGCTCAGCATGATCCAGATACCTTATTTGGAGGCGGTGCTAAAGGCTACACCGACTACCCTTTAGCAACGTAATAACACGCTAAAAAAGTAAGCTCGTCAACCAATAGCCCAGCACAATAAAGCTGATGTTGGCGAGCGCTCTTAACCACCAAGGAGCAGAGCTAAACTGAAGTTGGCTGTACTTGCTTAGCAATACCAAAGCGCCCATCACAGTAAACCAAGGAGTAAAAAAGAATATTGGCTTTAACTTCACTAAACTCACTGCTAAATCGTGCAGCGCTCCGCTTACGGAAAAGGTCACCACAACGGCACACCAAACCGGCATAATGTCATTGCAAGGCTTCATCACATAACGAGACAAATAATAGCTCCACACCGGGTTCCAATATCGCCAAAATAGATAAAACGAACTCGCCCCTAGCGAACGTGTCAGCATATTGCGCAGCGAATCTTTATGGCCAATGGGCACACCTGTGCGTTTTTTAACGTATTGAGTAAGGGTTATAGCAGCAGACACCGACTTTCTCTTTTTTACTAATGACTAATTCAGACTACTAAACAACCAGTAAAAGAGAAACCAAAACAAGGCTAGAAATTGTAACGGTTTATGAAGTGAACAGCTCTAAGGTAGGCAATAAAGCTGAGCTAAGCGCTCACTTCATTACAGTCACATTTTACTTTTCACTTTGTTGGTCGCTTGACTGATGGCAGGGTTGTCTGGCCAAAAATGTTTTGGGTAACGCCCTTTCATTTCTTTTTGCACGTCGCGGTAACTTGTTTGCCAAAAGTTAGCTAAGTCTTGGGTTAGCTGCAGCGGTCGCCGAGCTGGCGATAATAACTCCATTAATAACGGCAACTTACCTTGCGCAAGTAAAGGCGTACTGGTCATGCCATACACTTCTTGCATACGAACACTTAGCTTTGCAGGGCCATCAAGCTGATAAGTCACTTTTACATTTGAACCACTTGGCACGATTAATCGTAAGGGCAGTAATTCATTTAATAAGCTTTGCTGCTGCCAATCAAAACAGCTTTTAATCGCTTCGCTGTAGTTAAACTTTTTTAACTGCTCAAGGTTTTTAATATCATCAAAATAAGGTGCAAGCCATTGGTTATCAACGATTAATTCATCACGATTAAAAAGTGGGAATGATTCGGGTAATAGCTTACTTGCTAAGCTCATTCGAATCAGTAACTGCTCACTGTCGGGCTGTTCATTAAATAACGAAAAGCCCTGCTTACTAAATAAGTTTAACCACGCTTTAGTGCGCTCGCTCTTATCTAGGGGCTGTTTACTTGGCTGACTCGCTATGGTTATAGCACCGAGCTTGAGCTCATCTTGATGGATAAAGCGCCCTGCTTTCTCATCGTATTCGCAGCGAGTTTGCTCAGTAAATAAATGCGAAAGCTCATCTTCAAGCTCACTTGGCATAAAGGCAACAGCAGCGAAAACACGGTTTCCCTTATGACCGCCCATGTGAGCAATGGCAATATAATCATCGTTATGCCAAAACTCCTCACTTAAGTCTGCGCCCGCACCATTGGCAAGTAAATAACCATTACCGCGCTTTTTTGCTAGCCGGTCAGGAAAAGCAAGCGCCACCAGCACCGCTAAATACTCTGTTTTAAGCTCATCAACCGGCTTGAGCTGCAAGCGTGATAGCCAATAAGTTAATTGCTGCTTAAATACTGGGTGCGGTTTGCTGTGCTGACTATGTAATGCCAAATTAAGATCAGCAGGCATACTAATGCGGCTTTCAAGCAGTGCAGTTAAATACCCCGCTAATATATAAATACCAGGCATGCGCTGCTCTAGTTGCTTTGCTTTAATAAGCATGTGCGAGAGGCGAATATCGGCTCCATAGCTCAGCATTTGGCTGCCAAGCGAGGTCAGCTTTTCATTTTCATCAATAGCTTCGAGCATTTTCAAAAGTGCCGTTGCCTGCTTAATTTGCTGGCTACTTGGTGGGTCGAGTAAGCTTAGCTCAGCAAGTGATGCCCCCCACTGTTTTGTCTCTAATAACAACTGACTAATATCACTGGTAAGAATTTCTGGCGCATCATGGCTGTTACGGCGCTCAAAGGTTTGCTTAGAGCCTAATCGATACACAACCCCCGGCTCAATACGTCCAGCACGACCACCGCGCTGTATAGCTGAAGAACGAGAGATACTTTGAGTAACAAGTTCAGTGACACCGGTTTTTAAATTGAAATTAGCAGCACGGCGTTTGCCGCTATCAACCACAATGCGTATTCCTTCAATGGTCAAACTGGTTTCAGCCACATTGGTGGTTAATACCACTTTGCGTTTGCCATTTTTAGCTGGCGCTATAGCAGCTTGTTGCTCGTTTTTATTTTGCTCACCATACAAGCTAAATACTTCGACACTATCAGCTAAATCGTTTAGAGATTGCTGAACGCGTATGATTTCACGCTGTCCTGGTAAGAATACTAAAGCACTACCCGTTTGCTCACTAAGCGCCTGTTTTATCACGGCGGGTATATCATCAAGCCAGCGGCTTTCGTCTTTAAGTGGAATATACACTTCATCAATGGGGTAGCTTCGCCCTTGAGATGAGATAATAGGGCAGCTAAAAAAGTCACTGTAACGATCGCCGTCTAAGGTTGCCGACATCAGTAAGATTTTTAAATCATCGCGAAGTGCCGCCTGTGTTTCGAGGGCAAATGCCAAAGCTGTATCAGCAGCAATTGAGCGCTCGTGAAATTCATCAAATATAAGTAAATCAACATCACTTAGCTCTGGGTCATTTTGTAACATACGCGTCAGCATGCCTTCGGTGACTATTTCGAGCTTTGTTGCAGCGCTTACTTTTGATTCGCCACGAATACGTAAGCCGACACTTCCGCCGACTTTTTCATTTTGCTGACTTGCCAAGTACTGAGCAATATTGCGAGCGGCGAGTCGTCTTGGCTCTAACATTACAATGCGTTTAAAGTGCCCTTCGCGCATCAAGGTAAGAGGCAGCCATGTTGATTTACCTGCTCCCGGTGGCGCTTGCAATAAGGCCATAGGGTTACTCTGTAATATGGTTAACAGGGATTGATAAATATCTTGAACTGGCAGCACGTTAGGTATCTCTTACTTTCTTTTCGCGCATTGTATCAAAAAATCAAAAGTTGCGATGAATAGAGGCTTATTTTCTGTATCGAGCTTTACAAGTGAAAACATTGCATTCTGCCTGTTTAGGCTTATTCTTGATTAAGCAACCAAACAAAAATCAGGATAAGGAATTAACTTGTTCAGGATTTACTTTCACATTTTAATCACCTTGCTACTTTTGGTT
This sequence comes from Pseudoalteromonas sp. Isolate3, assembly GCF_022398505.1. NCBI lineage: Bacteria > Pseudomonadati > Pseudomonadota > Gammaproteobacteria > Alteromonadales > Pseudoalteromonadaceae > Pseudoalteromonas > Pseudoalteromonas sp. Isolate3. Next base: position 13,519 of record NZ_JAKEVN010000044.1, read on the forward strand.
TTGCCGTTTCAAAATGCGTTTAGTCAGCAAAAAATTACGGTAGCACTTGGAAATACCATGCCGCCTTGGGTAATGGTTGAAGACAACTCCGGCATTATTCCGGACTTGCTTCGCGCGACACTCGGTGCACATGGTTATCAAATACAATTCGTCTACGCCCCCTATGCAAGACGGATCACTTTATACAATGAAAACTTAGTTGATGTTGTTTATGATATAAATGAAAAAGTTATCGAGACTCATAGAATGAGCGGCTACTTTTCAGATATTGCTTACAGCTATGAGAACTTTGCTTTTAGCCTAACCAAACAAAACCTTCAGCTTAATTCTATTGGCCAATTAAAACACTTTAGTGTTCTTTCATGGCAAGGTGCTAAAGAATTACTCTCGCCAGAATATCAAGTAATGGCCAGAGAAAATCCACAATACGCAGAAACTTATGATCAATTAGCACAAGTACAACTTTTGTATCGAAAGCGCTATGAGGTGATCCAGATGGACGGTAAAATTTTTGACTATTACCGAGCATTAATTAACATCAAGGGGGAAATTGATGTCTCTGAACCAGTGCAACGATTTGCATTATTTGGCAAGAATTCGAACGGCTTTTTATTTCGTGACGAAGCCTTAAGAGACCTATTTAACGAGAGCTTACGTAAGCTCAAATCAACTGAAGAATATATACGTATAATAAATCGCTATACATCTAAAAGTCACTGAGCAGCATAAAGCACTACCGGAACAGAAAATTTTACAGACTTTCTTTAAAAACTACGTAGTAATTGCAACTTTCTATCCTCCCTCCTTACTATCATAAAAAACAAAACAACTACTAATCAACAAGTTAACCAAATAAAACATATGGTACAGCGATTGCTTTAATTAAAGTGAATGTTTAACAAAGTAAGGAGATTATGATGAACAGCGATCGTTTAGAAGGCAATTGGAAAGAGCTTAAAGGTAAAGCACAACGTAAATGGGGTGACCTTACCAATGATGATTTAGATAAAATTGAAGGTAGCCGTAAAGAGCTGGTTGGTAAGCTTCAGCAAAAATACGGTAAATCGAAAGAAGAAGCTGAGCGTGAAGTCAGCGACTTTGAAAAAGGCCATTAATTTGAGCAATCAATAAAGCCGCTTATTGCGGCTTTATATTTTAAGCTGGCTCATGCTTTGCTAAATCTACTTCAGCGACCGTTTGATTTTTACCTTGTGATTTAGCGCGGTATAGCCGTTTGTCGGCAATGTTTAAACAATGATCCATGCTCTCACCAGCAACGCGCACGTACAAGCCAATACTTAAGGTGACATGAAAACGATGCTGGCCACTCTTAAATGGCTTTTCAGCGAGTTTTTTATGGATTTTTTCAGCTACTTTTCTGGCCCTAAGTTCATAGCCTGTCGGGATCACAATTAAAAACTCTTCGCCGCCCCAACGGGAAATAACATCTCCTTCTGCGCACACTTTTTTAAATACATCAGCAAAAAATATCAGCACCTCATCGCCCACTTGATGTCCGTAGGTGTCGTTGATTTGTTTAAAGTTATCAACATCCATCAGTAAAAACACTGACCCTTCACCAAAGCGCTCATCTTGCAAACATTCTGTTGCATAGCGACGATTAGCGAGTTCTGTCATCGCGTCTGTGCGAGCAAGCTTTTGATTAAGCTTAAGTTGCTCCATTAACTGCAAACTGTATTTATTACGGTAATATTCGTAGAAGCCGGCCAAAATACATAAAATCGAGAAACACAGCATGACCCGTGTAGGAAAGTAGTAGCTCGGATAACTGTAATAACCTAATTGATCGGTAAAGTAGAAAAGCACCGAGATAATAATGGCGAGTAATATAAGATCAAAGGCACCGCGCTTTAAGCCACGAATAAAAAAGGTCACGGGAGATACAATAAATAGCCATAACGGCCCTGTGCCATTGCTGCCACCCGAGACAGTTAAGAAGCACATCATTGCATAAAGTGCGTATAGCATGAGTACTGAGATAAATTGATCACGCCCCTTTATTAAAAAAGGCAAAGCAAAAATTACAACGCCAACAATTAATAAATAACTTAACGCGATGTAGCCATCTTGATAACTTGTGACCGACATCAACAAAGAGGTCACTGCACCAATAAATGCAAATACGCGTAAGAATCGCGCTTTATCTCTCTCGCTTGCATTCACAGTATCAATCACAATTCCACCTTAGACTCCTTGCTCAACCTCAATAACTTTAACACAAATATTTAAATTAGAAGGAAATTACCAATAATTAAGCTATGAAAATGCATTAAAGATAAAAAAGTATGATCAAAAAATGGGCACAAAATAATGGCAATATAGCAGTAAAAAAACGAGCCAGATTTGGCTCGTTTCATTTAAAATTTAAAGCTAATAACTAACTACTATTCAGGTTCATAGCCTAAATTAGGCGACAACCAACGCTCAGCTTCTGCAAGTGTCATGTTGGTCCGCTTGGCATAATCTTCAACCTGATCCTTTTGAATTTGCGCCACAGCATAGTACTTAGCTTCAGGATGAGAAAAATACCAGCCAGATACAGCAGCTCCCGGCCACATTGCGTATGAACTGGTTAGCTTCATACCAATACGCTGCTCGGTATCGAGTAACTGCCAAATTTTCTTCTTCTCTGTATGCTCAGGACAGGCAGGGTAACCTGGCGCTGGGCGAATACCTTGGTAGTTTTCACGGATAAGTTCGTCATTCGATAGATTCTCATCTACCGCATAGCCCCAATACTCTTTACGCACTTGCTCATGCAAATACTCAGCAAAGGCTTCTGCTAAACGGTCTGCAACTGCTTTAACCATGATCTTATTGTAATCATCTTGCTTAGCATCGAAGGCATCGGCAAGGTCATCTTCTTCAAGACCACCAGTTACCGCAAAGGCCCCGAAGTAATCGGGGGTGCCTTTTGGCGCAATATAATCAGCTAAGCAGTAGTTAGCAAAGTCGGTTTTTTCCGTTTGCTGACGCAAATGACACGATGTAGTTAAAAGCGTTGTACGTGACTCATCGGTATAAATCTCAATGTCATCCCCTACTCGGTTTGCTGGGAATAAACCAATTACACCTAGTGGCTGTAGCGCACCTGTTTGCTCAAGCTCATCAAGCATTGCATTGGCATCAGCAAATAAGCTTTTTGCTTGTTCACCGACAATTTCATCTTCAAGAATACGTGGGTATTTGCCAGCAATTGACCAAGTCATGAAATAAGGTGTCCAGTCGATGTACTGTCTTAAAGTAGCAATCGAAACATCTTTAAACTCAGTTACACCCAACCTTTTCGGCACTGGTGGCGTGTAGTTGTCCCAATCAAGTTTAGCTGCGTTGTCGCGAGCTCGCTGCAAAGTAACTGGTTTTGAACGTGGCTTTTTACGTGCTTGTTGCTCACGTACTTTTTCATACTCAGTTTTAGTTTTCTCTAAAAAAGCTGGCTTTAATTCTTTAGACAATAAATTAGAGACCACACCCACAGCACGGCTAGCATTATTTACGTAAACCACACCTTTATCATACTGCGGCTCAATTTTAACCGCGGTATGCGCTTTAGAGGTTGTTGCACCACCAATCAGTAGCGGTAATTCAAAACCACGGCGAGTCATTTCTTTAGCAACATGCACCATTTCATCAAGCGAAGGGGTAATAAGCCCTGATAAACCAATAATATCGGCTTTCTCGTCAATAGCAGTTTGCAAAATTTTCTCTGCCGGCACCATCACACCAAGATCAATGACCTCGTAGTTATTACATTGCAGTACTACGCCTACGATATTCTTACCAATATCGTGCACGTCGCCCTTAACGGTTGCCATAACCACTTTACCGTTCGTTGCGCCTTCTTCTTTTTCAGCTTCAATGAAAGGGTCAAGATAGGCAACGGCACGCTTCATCACACGGGCAGATTTAACAACCTGAGGTAAGAACATTTTACCCGCACCGAATAAGTCACCTACTACGTTCATGCCATCCATAAGCGGGCCTTCGATAACTTCAATTGGCTTAGCTTTGCTCTTACGGCACTCTTCAGTATCTTCGTCGATATACTCAGTAATGCCTTTTACTAGCGCGTGTTCAAGGCGCTTTTCAACAGGCCATGTACGCCATTCTAAATCTTCAACTTTTTCTGCTTGGGCCATACCTGAGTATTTTGGTGCAAGTTCAACAAGTCGCTCACCTGCACCGGGGTCGGTATTGAGGATCACATCTTCCACTGCTTTACGCAGCTCTTCGGGGATATCGTCGTAAACCGCTAATTGGCCAGCATTTACAATACCCATATCCATACCCGCTTTAATCGCATGGTATAAAAACACTGAGTGGATAGCTTCGCGTACCGGGTTGTTACCACGGAACGAAAACGACACATTCGATACACCGCCCGACACTTTACAATGCGGTAAGCCTTGCTTGATTCGACGCGTACCTTCAATAAATTCAACAGCGTAATTATCGTGCTCTTCAATGCCCGTTGCTACAGCAAAAATATTTGGATCAAAAATAATATCTTCTGGCGGGAAGCCAATATCATCAACAAGTATTTTGTAGCTACGCTGACAAATCTCGAACTTACGATCAGCGGTTTCAGCTTGACCGGCTTCATCAAACGCCATAACAACCGCAGCGGCACCAAAACGTTTTATTATTTTGGCTTGCCGTATGAACGGTTCTTCACCTTCTTTAAGTGAAATTGAATTAACAATGGCTTTACCTTGAATACATTTTAAGCCTGCTTCAATAACGTCCCATTTCGATGAGTCGACCATGATAGGTACTTTTGAGATATCAGGCTCTGATGCAATTAAATTTAAAAACTTTACCATCGCAGCTTTCGAATCCAACATGGCTTCATCCATATTGATATCAATCACTTGCGCACCATTTTCTACTTGTTCACGGGCAACATCGAGGGCAGTCTCGTAATCTTCTTCCATGATTAAGCGTTTAAACTTAGCCGAGCCTGTTACATTGGTACGCTCACCGACGTTAGTAAATACAGCAATTTGGTCAGTCATGTCGGTTTCCTAGTTTAAGTTACACGCTTCAAGGCCCGATAAGCGCATACGCACTTCAAGCTCAGGTAATTGGCGAGGTTTAACACCTTCAAGGCCTTTCGCAAACGCCTTTATATGAGCCGGTGTGGTGCCGCAACAACCACCTACAATGTTGATAAAGCCAGACTTGCCCCAATCAATAATTTCTTTTGCCATTTCAGGGGCTTCTAAATCATATTCGCCAAACTCGTTCGGTAAACCTGCATTTGGATGCACCGAGGTAAAGGTTTCACAAACACGGGATAACTCTTCAACATACTGGCGCAGTAAGTCAGGGCCAAGGGCGCAGTTAAGGCCGATTGATAGCGGCTTAATATGGCGAATTGAGTTATAAAATGCTTCTGTTGTTTGGCCTGATAAAGTACGGCCTGAGGCATCGGTAATGGTGCCTGAGATCATCACAGGTAAACTACGACCAGCCTGTTCGAATGCTTCTTCCACAGCGAACGAAGCAGCTTTTGCATTAAGCGTATCAAAGATAGTTTCAATCAAAATGAGGTCTGCACCGCCTTCCATAAGTGCAAGTGTTGACTCAACATACGCGGCCACCAGCTTATCAAAGTTGATATTTCGATAACCTGGATCGTTTACATCTGGCGAAATAGAACAGGTTTTTGATGTTGGTCCAAGTACGCCTGCAACATAACGAGGCTTGCTTGGATCTTTTGTTTCAAACTCATCACATACGCCGCGTGCAAGCTTAGCTGACTCTAGGTTGATTTCGCGGCTAAGGCTAGCCATGTCGTAATCTTCCATCGAAATAGTCGTGGCATTAAAAGTATTGGTTTCGATGATATCGGCACCGGCTTCTAAGTAAGCACGGTGAATATCAGCAATGATTTTTGGCTGAGTCAGGCTTAATAAGTCGTTATTGCCTTTAATAAGTACATGCCAGTCTTTAAAGCGCTCACCGCGATAATCCTGTTCTTCTAATTTATGTTCTTGGATCATGGTGCCCATCGCGCCATCGAGGATTAAAATTCGCTGTTTTAGCGCCTCGGTTAATTGTTCGCGTTTATTCACTGCATTACTCGGCATAGTTGTTAGTCCTTACATCTTGGCTAACTAAGTTAATATCATACGGTGTAGTTTGGTACACATAATAGTTTAACCAATTCGAAAACAATAAAAAGGCATGGCTTTGCCACGTTTTCGACGGTTCGTTATCTGGGTTATCGTCAGGGAAGTAGTTTTCTGGCTTAGGCGCATCAGCTGATTTTTCTTGGTCACGCAAATACTCCCCTTTTAGGGTATGGGCATCGTACTCTGGATGGCCCGTAATATATACTTGGCTACCTGATTTATTTTTAATTAAATAGGCACCTACTCGCTCAGAGCCTGCTAACACAACCAGCTCATCGCAGGCATTGATCTTCTCGATATCAATATGACCATAGCGAGAATGTGGCACTAAAAAGGTGTCATCAAAGCCTCGGGTAAGTGCCGCATGATCAAAATAACTTTTATGGGTAAATACGCCACTGAGTTTATTTGGTTTCAGATCACGCTTCAGACCATAGTGATGATAAAGCCCAGCATGGGCCGCCCAACACGAAAACAACGTAGACGTAACATGCTGCTCTGCCCAATCTAAAATAACTTTTAGTTCATCCCAGTAAGCAACTTCGTCATACTCTAAATGAGCAAGCGGCGCGCCTGTTATGATCATGGCATCGTAGTTATTATCTTTCACTTCTGAAAAATAACGATAGAAAGTATCCATATGCTGCTCAGAGTTACTACTCGTGCGATGAGTATCCAACCTCAGCAACTCAACATTAACTTGTAACGGTGAGTTAGCTAATAATCGAATAAATTGCACTTCGGTTTCAACTTTGTTTGGCATTAAGTTTAAGATAGCCAAACGCATTGGACGAATCTCTTGCGTTTTAGCACGACTTTTTGGCATTACAAACACGTTCTCTTGACGTAATTTTGCAATGGCTGGCAATTCATCTTTTACTGTAATGGGCATAGCTGGCTCCGAGCATACTTATCTGACTGCTAATTATGAACGGATAGTTAGAAATTTCAACCTCTAGATGTTTAGATGTCCAAATGAATTTTATTTGTTTGAAAGCAAAGCCCATAAAAGCCTGTTTCGTTGACGTATACGCGACAGAGCCTCTACAATATACGCTGTTAATTTTTCTTATAAATTGAAGGCTCCTTTCATGGTGTTACCAGATAAGTTTATATTCTCGATGAGTCGAGTTTCTAAGGTTGTGCCACCTAAGCGCACTATCTTAAAAGATATTTCTTTACACTTTTTCCCAGGCGCAAAAATTGGTGTGCTAGGTCTAAACGGTGCAGGTAAATCAACGTTACTTCGCATTATGGCTGGTGTTGATCAAGACTTTGAAGGTGAAGCTCGCCCTCAACCTGGCACTAAAATCGGTTACTTACCGCAAGAGCCAGTGCTTGACGAAAGCAAAACAGTTCGCGAAACAGTAGAAGAAGCAGTAAGCGAAGTTAAAAATGCACTAAACCGCCTTGATGAAGTATACAACGAGTATGCAATGGACGGTGCTGACTTCGATGCACTTGCTAAAGAGCAAGGCGAACTTGAAGCTATCATCCAAGCGCACGACGGTCACAATATCGACAACGTGTTAGAGCGTGCAGCTGATGCATTACGTCTTCCACCTTGGGATGCAAAAATTGAACACCTTTCGGGTGGTGAGCGTCGCCGTGTTGCGATCTGTCGTTTACTACTTGAAAAACCAGATATGCTTATTCTTGACGAGCCAACCAACCACTTAGATGCTGAGTCAGTTGCTTGGTTAGAGCGCTTCTTACACGATTACGAAGGTACCGTGGTTGCTGTAACCCACGACCGTTACTTCTTAGATAACGTAGCAGGTTGGATTTTAGAACTTGACCGTGGTGAAGGTATTCCTTGGGAAGGTAACTACTCATCGTGGCTTGAGCAAAAAGATTTACGTTTACAACAAGAACAGAAATCTGAAAAAGCACGTCAAAAATCAATCGCGCAAGAACTTGAATGGGTTCGTTCAAACCCGAAAGGCCGTCAAGCTAAGTCTAAAGCACGTATGGCACAGTTCTCTGAGCTACAGCAAAACGATTACCAAAAGCGTAACGAAACAAATGAACTATTCATTCCACCGGGTCCACGCTTAGGTGACCAAGTTATCGAAGTGAAAGGTCTGAAGAAAAGCTTTGGCGATCGCGTATTAATCGATGACTTAAACTTTGCAATGCCAAAAGGCGCTATCGTAGGTATTATCGGCGCTAATGGTGCGGGTAAATCAACCCTGTTCAAAATGCTAAGTGGTGAAGAAACGCCAGATAGCGGTGAGATCCTTGTTGGTGATACTGTTGAGCTTGCAACCGTTGATCAGTTCCGTGGTGACATGGACGAAAGCAACACCGTTTTCCAAGAAATCTCAAACGGCCAAGACGTATTAAAAATTGGTAACTTTGAATTCCCAAGCCGTGCCTATGTTGGCCGCTTTAACTTCAAAGGTAACGACCAACAAAAATTCGTTAAAGACTTATCAGGTGGTGAGCGCAACCGTTTACATCTAGCTAAGTTATTAAAAGCAGGTGGTAACGTGTTACTACTGGATGAGCCTACCAATGACCTAGACGTTGAAACATTACGTGCACTTGAGAACGCTATTTTAGAGTTCCCAGGCTGTGTAATGTGTATCTCGCATGACCGTTGGTTCCTTGACCGTATTGCTACACATATTCTTGATTACCGTGACGAAGGCCAAATTAACTTCTTCGATGGTAACTACACAGAATACGAAGAGTGGCTGAAGAAAACCTTAGGCGCAGAAGCGGCACAACCTAAGCGTATTAAATACAAAAAAATTGGCTAATTAGCTGATACTCAAAAAGCCCCGATTTAGGGGCTTTTTTGTTGCTATAATCATTTCCCTCACTAATTTCATAATGATCTATACTCATTAAGTTAATATAGGTGGAGATAAAGTTATGAATGAACGCAGAGAGTTTTCGCGGGTATTATTTTCTTGCCCTGCGATCCTTCGCATCGAAGATAACGACTACCACTGTCAGTTACTTGATCTATCTTTGCAAGGTGCGCTTATTACTAAAAGTGATTCATTTTTAGTGCCTATTCATAGTAAGGCAGACTTAATCTTTACCCTGCCAGAGTCAAATATCGAGATAAAAATGCAAGTGGAGCTGTGCCATATTGAGCATCAACATGCAGGCCTTCGCTGTGAACATATAGATATTGATAGTATTACTCACTTAAAACGACTGATTGAGCTAAACTTGGGTGATGAAGCATTATTACATCGCGAGTTAGGCCATTTAATTCACGCACCAGAGTAAACATTTGCCAGTAGATTCGTTATGCTGTAGCAAATTCAGCTATCCAATGAGCTATGCAGTTAAATCCCCACTTACCCTTGGTGTATCACCCAAATTACTCGTTTAGTTTCGATCCTAACCATCGCTTTGTGATGAGTAAGTTTGCTTATTTATATGAGCATGTACAAAGCCTTGGATTAATAAGTGACAACCTAACACAGCCGGTGCTTGGCACCCCAGAGCCCCTTGAATTAGTGCACTGTGAAAATTACATCAACGACCTTTGGCATAATAGATTAGATGAAAAGGCGATGCGCCGCATTGGCTTACCTTGGTCAAAAGAGCTGATGGCACGTACTTTTACCGCCCCACTTGGCACCTTACAAGCAGCACGCTTAGCACTTAAACATGGCATCGCTTGTCACTTAGCCGGTGGCACTCACCATGCTCATACTGACTTTGGCTCAGGCTATTGCATGGTAAACGACTTAGCTTTCACCAGCGAAACCCTGATAAAAAGTGGCGAAGTGACCAATATACTTATTTTTGATTTAGATGTTCATCAAGGTGATGGTACCGCAGCAATGCTGGAACATCAGCCCTACGCCTATACCTGCTCTATTCACTGTGAAAAGAATTTTCCGTTTCGAAAATCAGCCAGCGACTTAGACATAGGTTTAGCACCGAATGTCGCTGACAGTGAATACTTAGGCGTTGTTGACGATACTCTGAGTTATTTATTAAACACCCTAAACCCAGATTTAGTGCTTTATGATGCCGGTGTTGATGTATGGCAGCAAGACGGTTTAGGTAAACTTGATATAAGCTGGCAAGGGATAGAGCAACGCGACCATTTAGTCTTCAAGCGCTGCCTTGAGCACAATGTACCTGTCGCAACCGTTATTGGTGGTGGTTATGATAAAGACCATCGCCGTTTAGCGGCTCGTCATGGCATTGTGGTAGAGCAAGCTGCTCGTTTTTAATAACGACAAAGAAAAAAGGCCCGGTGGAGAAAAAAACCGGGCCTTTGCTACTGTAACATTGGGATATGTTAGCAACTTTTTTCTAAGTTAAAACAAGTAGCTGTGGAGCTACCGAATGGTAATCTAAAGCCATAGCTATGCTCAAAACCGTGATGTTTACAATTGAAAAAACAAACACTTGGCGCGCCCAGCCGCTTACATCAATATTGCGACGATAGCCACGAAGCGCCATTAGCAACCACCAAAAACTCGTTGTACAAGCTACAGCCATAAAGGCTAAACCTGTATAACCACTAATGGTTAATAACATCACAACCAACGCATACACGGCGATATATAAAACAATGTGATGCTTTGCCTTCTCGATCCCCTGCGCTACAGGTAACACAGGAATTCTGGCCGCTTGGTAGTCGTTATAACGAAAGATTGCAATTGCATATGAATGAGGCATTTGCCATAGACTAAACATAACCAATAAAATCACAGCACCAGCATCAAACTGCCCAGTCACGGCACAATACCCCACTACAGGTGGTACTGCGCCAGATAAACTTCCTACAAAGGTGCCGTACACAGAACGACGTTTCATATATAAGCTGTACACACCTACGTAGATGACGTAACCAAAAGTAGCAAATAAGAGTGCCACTACGTTGGTATACACAGCTAATAAGCCGAAACCAATAACACCAAGCACGATGCCATGTGCCATAGCTGCCTTTGCTGACATTTCGCCAGTTACTGTGACGCGTTTGCGAGTGCGCGCCATAGCAACATCAATATCACGATCAATTACGTTATTGATCGCGCATCCTGATGCCACTACTAAAGATAACCCTAGTAAGGTTGCGATCATTAACCATGGGTCAATATCACCGCGAGAGGCTAGCAAGAATCCCCCAGCGACAGAGATCAAATTGCCCATGATAATGCCAGGTTTAGTGACATTTAAATAACGTCGAAACACTTCCTCGACTCCTCTAATTTTCAGCACAAACGCAATATTACGAAAGAAACTAGTTAGTAACAGACTGTAAGAACTGGAGACACAACCTCAGACTAACCAGCTCCTTTCGTAAATCTTTTTACCAATTACAAAGTAATTGTTATTAGTACATCATCATGGCGTTCGATTCGTAGATGATCCACACCGACAAACCAACCACCATCACGATGATTAAAGCACTAAAGATAAACGACAATGAACTTGCTTTGCCGTCTTCTGTTTTGAAGTTTAGGTGTAAGAAATATTTCAAATGCACCCAAATTTGCACAATCGCCATGCTCACGATGCACCATGCAGTGGTCGTTTTAGAAAACGAGCCACTCATCACAGCCCAAAATGGAATAGCTGTTAAAACCACTGACAAAACAAAACCAATTAAATAGTCTTTAACGCTGCCATGTGATTGATCATTATGTGCATGAACTTCTAAGTTATTAATTACATGTGATTCACTGTGACTCATTACATTGCTCCCATTAAATAAACAACGGTAAATACACAGATCCACACCACATCTAAGAAGTGCCAGAATAAGCTTAAACAACTTAGGCGTGTCACTGTTTGTGGGTTTAAACCACGGCGCACAACTTCAATCATCAGGACAGTCATCCAAATAAGACCTGCTGTAACGTGAAGACCGTGTAAGCCCACTAAAGAGAAGAACGATGTTAAAAAGGCACTTTGCTGAGGGCCATTGCCATGCGCAATTAGGTGATGGAATTCATATACTTCCATACCAATAAACACAGTACCAAAGGCAAAGGTAACCAGCAACCAAGTTAAAGTAGCCGCCTTTTTCTGCCCGTGAGCAGAGATCATCGCAAAACCAAAAGTGATACTACTGAGTAGTAGTGCTGCGGTTTCAACCGCAACAAAATCAAGTTCAAAAATGTCTTTACCGGACACACCGCCAGCAGTATTCATGAACAATACTGCATAGGTTGCAAAGAATGATGCAAACAACAGGCAATCAGTCATAAGGTAAAGCCAGAAACCAAATACGGTGTTACCACCTGTATCGTGGTGCTCATGGTCATGTGCATCGATATGACCGTGTGCGCTGTTTAAGGTGTCGAGTCCTGCAGAAATGGTACTCATGCATTCACCTCCTTCGTAGCGGCTGTATTGTGAGCCGTTTCTAGTTCAACAATTTCATCTGGTTGCACGTAGTAATCAACATCGCTGGTGTAACAACGTTTGATGAACACCACGATAGCACCCAGTAAACCAAAGGCTGCAAGCCACCAAATGTGCCAGATCATGGCAAAACAGAAGGTTGTTAAAGCTGCGCTCATTAATACACCTGCTGATGTATTTTTTGGCATATGAATTGGGCTATAAGAGGCTTCTTGTTTGTAAGCTAAGCCTTTTTCTTTCATATCTGTCCACGCATCAATGTCATCAACATGTGGGATTTTCGCAAAGTTGTAGTACTGCGGAGGTGAAGCAGATGCCCACTCAAGGGTATGACCATTCCACGGATCGCCCGTTGTATCATCAAGTTGCTCGCGATTTTTGAAGCTCACTACAAGTTGCACAACTTGGAACAAGATACCGAACATAATGATTACCGCACCGCCAGCTGCAATGTATAACCAAATGTTCCAATCAGGGTTGTTAGTGTGATTTAAGCGACGTGTCATACCTAAGAAACCAAGTACATATAACGGCATGAATGCAACGAAGAAACCTATTAACCAACACCAGAAAGATCTTCTGCCCCAGCTCTCGTCAAGTTTGAAGCCCATTGCTTTAGGGAACCAAAACGCAAAACCAGCTAAATAACCAAATACCGCACCACCAATAATGGTGTTATGGAAGTGAGCAATTAAGAATAAGCTGTTATGTAATACGTAGTCAGCACCAGGAATAGCAAGTAACACACCGGTCATACCACCGATAGTGAAAGTCACCATGAAACCTAAAGTCCAAAGGACAGGCACAGTAATACGTAAACGACCACGGTACATAGTGAATAACCAGTTAAACAACTTAACCCCGGTCGGTACCGCAATAACCATGGTCATAACACCAAAGAAGGCATTAACGTTAGCGCTTGAGCCCATAGTAAAGAAATGATGAAGCCAAACGATAAAACCTAAAATTGAAATCGCACCGCTTGCATAAACCATCGACTTATAACCAAACAGGCGTTTACCAGCAAAAGTTGAGATAACTTCTGAGAAAATACCAAACGCAGGTAAGATCAGAATGTAAACTTCAGGGTGACCCCATGCCCAAAATAAGTTGATGTACATCATCGCGTTACCACCTAATTCATTGGTGAAAAAGTGGAAATCGAGATAACGGTCAAGCGTTAGCATTGCCAGTACCGCAGTTAAAATTGGGAACGATGCGGCAATTAAGATATTCGCCCACGTACATGCCCAAGTAAAAATAGGCATTTTCATTAATGTCATGCCTGGTGCACGCATTTTAAATACAGTCGCTAAGAAGTTTACCGATGTTAATAAGGTACCCAAGCCGGATATCTGCAAGGCCCATATATAATAGTCGACCCCGACACCTGGACTAAATGACAGCTCAGACAGCGGTGGATATGCAACCCAACCTGTTTTCGCAAACTCACCAAAGAATAGTGAGATATTAATCAGGATTGCACCGCCAGCAGTTAACCAAAAGCTAAGGTTATTTAAGAATGGGAATGCAACATCACGGGCACCAATTTGCAAAGGTAAAATGATGTTCATTAAACCAATCATAAACGGCATCGCCATAAAGATGATCATGATCACCCCGTGCGCCGTAAAGATTTGGTCATAGTGCTCTGGTGGTAAGTAACCACTTGCACCGCCGGTAGCCATTGCTAATTGCAGTCGCATCATAATGGCATCCGCGAAACCACGGAAAAGCATGATAAGCGCAAGAATAATGTACATAACACCTAAACGCTTATGGTCAATTGAGGTGATCCAGTCGTGCCAAATCACGCCCCACTTTTTATATTTTGTTACTAAGCCTGCCACTAACAGACCTAAGACAGCAACAACCGTCATGGTAACCATGATAATTGGTTCATGAAACGGGATTGCGTCTAATGTTAATTTACCTAACAACGACATGATTATTCCTCGTCCTCGCTGTGCTTCTTATGAGCTGAGTGCTCTGGCATAGCGTGTTGCATTGCACCGTGAGAGCCATGCGCTTGCATATATTTCATTACGATTGAATGGAACATATCTTTATCTACGCTGGCATAGTATTTAACTGGGTCGTATTCACTTGGTTTTGCTAGTTCAACATAGCTTTGCTTAGTCAGTGCAGAACCGGTATTTTTTACTTTGTTTACCCATTCATCGAAATCAGCTTCAGTGGCTGTTGCAATGGCATCGAACTTCATACCGGTGAAACCTGCACCACTGTAGTTAGCAGAGAAGCCTTTAAAAGTACCCGGTTCATCAGCTATTAAGTGAAGCTTTGTTTCCATACCTGCCATTGAATAAATTTGGCTACCAAGCTGTGGAATGAAAAACGAATTCATGGTGCTTTCTGAGGTGATCTTGTACTGCACAGGCACATTGGCAGGAAAAACAAGCTCATTCACTGTGGCGATGCCTTGCTCTGGATAAATGAATAACCATTTCCAGTTCAAAGAAACAACTTCAACAGTAAGGTGCTCACCTTTACCTTCAAGTGGTTTATATGGGTCAAGTTGTTGCGTTGACTGCCATGTGATCACACCTAAAATAGCAACGATAATGATAGGAATGGTCCAAACTACAGCTTCAATCTTGTTTGAGTGCGCCCATTTTGGAGCGTAAATTTCTTGATCTCGTCCATCACGGTATTTCCATGCAAAATAAATTGTCATGGCAATAACTGGAATTACAACAATCAGCATTAATACCGTAGCTACGATAATTAAATACTTCTCGTCGACACCAATTTGACCTTTTGGATCGAGTACCCCGCCTTTACAGCCAGACAAAGCCAGCACTAAAGACGCTAGAGCAATATTACAAAGGTTTCGAATTGACAAAGGAATATCCTACAACCTAAAAGTTAACACTTGTCGAAATAAGTACACGACGCTTTTCTGCAACAGATGCTACAGATATCCCTCGGCTGAATAACGAGTACGACAAATCGACACGCTAAAAAGTAAGGGAATTTAGGTTGGCTGACTGAAATTTGGGCGTAAAAAACCCACTAGGTGCTTTAGTAAAGACAACTTAGAAAACGACTAAAATGGCTGAACTTAAGCAACAAAGCTTATTTACAGACAACCACTTACACGAGGAGGAGCACGACAGCCATGAGCACTGTGTACTACTAAAGACTTTATCGTTTCACGCGCAGCGAAGGCCGCTTTACGTAAAATGACACCTGCACGACGCGCAGGAAAGAAATGGAAGACCAACCAGCATAAACCAATAAGTAATTGGCAAGACACCACAGGGTAAGCTAAAAAACTCAACACATTAAGTAGTGGGATTTCGTATAAAGCACCTTCACTTAATAAGCTTCTTAGCCCTTGAGCATCTTCTAATGTACCGTTGATTAGCATGGCTGAATTAATCAGCAACAAGGCTAAAACTGACATTAGTTCTTTACCAGCAAAAAATGCACGCGCAGCCAGTTGCAACCTAGCTAAGCTAGACTGTTTGGCACCTTGTGACTGATTAATTGCTCGCAAAACCCACGCCTTTTTATTGCTTTTACTGCATTTTAGGTAAGTGGCTTACCCTATTTTCAAATGCGGTAATATGATCTTCATCAATAAAGTTTCAGTAATTACTGAAATTTCGGTGTGGAGTATAACAAAGTCAACAGACGGTACAAGTAGAATTTGGTGGCACAAAGTTAAGTATTGTTTAACAACACGCTATCAACGTGTAAAAAACCGATTTAATTAAAGCTAAGTATTTAAAATTAATACTTTATTTTATATAGCTAAAAGCAATGAAGAAAATGAAAATAGCATATTAATAACG
>NZ_JAKEVN010000045.1:0-28866 GCF_022398505.1 Pseudoalteromonas sp. Isolate3
TCTTTATCCCCTTAATGAGGTTTAACTTGAACGCGCGTAGTTAAGTAGTTTTTTTAAGTCTTTAAGTAAGCCTTTTTGAATAAGTCTGTTTTGTTCAGGCTCAGCCTTGTAGGGGTAATGCAAAACCACTAAGCCCATGTGATCAACCAAGTATAAATCTCCCGCTTTGAGCGCTGGACTTACCACCAATTGACGCCAGTTTGCCGATATCTGCTGTTGATTTGTCAGTACCGCCACATCCACTTTTTGCTGATTTTTACCTAAAGCGACGTATAGGTTATCTAGGCTTGCTAATTGGTTTTCACATACTTCATTGCACTCCTTTGGATAATTAAGCGCAATAGTCCATTGTTTGGGCTCACCTTGTTGCCAATCAGCTAATTTAACTTCTTCGCTTAAAAGCTCACCATGATTACTCGAACCACTTGGTAACCACTCAAGCTTCAATGCTGCATAAGCAAGTGCCAGCGGCACAAAACAGCATAAAACGAATAAACTAAGCGGGTTTATTTTCATAACCTCTCCTTCTCATCGCAAAATAAGCAATAACCACACAAGCTAAGCCAATTAATAACCACTGAACGGCATAGGCGTAATGTTTATCTGGCCCCATCACGACACTCTGATAATGCGGAGTTGCGATACCATCAGCTTCATTGCGATAACCAATAAAGCCTTGTAAGGGCATTGCTAATTGAGTACTCAAAATTGCTAAATCAATACCTTGAATTCGCTTTGGCCACCCTTGTTCTGCACCAATCTCATCGGCAAGCGTAAAACCTTGTAAGTTACCTTGTTTCAATTGCACTGTGGCCGTAAAACGTGTTGATTCTGGCCACACAACGGTTGGCAATTGGCTCCGGTTTGTAGGGGCTTTTAGCCAACCAAAGTTAACAATTAAAGGGGCAGTTTCACCTGCAATAGTCATAGCTACAAGTAAGTCATAGCCCACTTGTCCCTGATAGATTTGATTATCAAGCAGCCAGTACTGTTGTTTATTTACCTCGCCAGAGACCTTAACTTGCAAACCCGTTTTATTTAGCTCTGTAGGTAGACTTTGCAGCGCTTGCCAGCTCAAAATTCCTTGTTCTTTCGAAACGGCCAACTGGCTTAGTTGCTGCTGTTTTTGCTCGCCTCGTTGGTATTGCCAAACGCTTAGTCGTAAACAAATAAGCACTGCTAGTATCACAACGCAAATTGCGATAATTGAGCTAAGCTTTTGTTTACGCCATAAAATTAACTGCATTTGGATTACCTAATATGATTAAAATCATTATTGTTTTGTTATTACTTTATATTCTGTTCAACCTATTTAGAGCGCTGTTTGTGATGATGTCAGCAAAAGAGCACTCGAAACCTATGTCGCATTACCTAGGTCGTCGAGTGCTGTTTTCAGGTATTGTGCTGATCCTCATTATTGCCGCAATGAAATTGGGCTTTATTCACACCAACCCCTCGCCGCTTCACAAAGCTACAGCACGTACACAAATACAAATAAACACAACCACACCACATCAACAAAGTGCCAATACCAAGCAGCCGCTTGAAAGGCAAAATGCTTTTCACTCGTGAAGTGGCCTTTAAAAATTCTAAGTAGCACCACAAATAAAATAATAGTGCCTAATGTCACGTGCATACCGTGAAAGCCTGTTAACAAGAAAAAGGTATTTCCGTACACTCCCGCATCAAGGGTTAACCCTAAATCACGATAAGCATGCATATACTCGTAAACTTGTAAGCCAAGGAAAATCACACCTAATAGCACGGTTAAAGATAAGAACACCTTAAGAGCGCCACGCTTATTGTTTTCCATAGCAACATGAGCAAAGTGAATTGTGACCGAAGAGGTAAGTAGAATAAGCGTATTGATCAGGGGGAGACCTTGCCAGCCCATAGCCTGTGTTGTCTCGCCCGATGGCGTGGTTAACAGCGGCCATACAGCTTCAAAGGTTGGCCAGAGTACTTCGTTGGTCATGGCATTATTACCAGCGCCCCCAAGCCAAGGCACTGAAATCATTCGAGCGTAAAAAAGAGCGCCAAAAAATGCCATAAAAAACATGACCTCAGAGAATATAAACCAGCTCATACCTTGTCGGAATGAGCGGTCCATTTGTGCTGAGTAAAGCCCTTTATGAGACTCTTCAATAACGTTTTTAAACCAACTAAAAACCATATAAATTAATATGGCAATGCCAAGATACAATACATACTGGCCATTACAGCCTTCACCACTGACTTGCATCACAGTTAAACCAGCACCGACAGCAATTAAAAACATCGCGATGGCGCCCACTATTGGCCAAGGGCTTTGTGCTGGAACATAGTATTTTTCGTAGTTTTGATTCATTTTGTTTGCTCCCAATTAGCAATTAGCTTGGCGGCTTTTAATCGTTTTTAGCCACAACATGCCCGCTAATATCAAACACGGTATACGACAATGTCAGTTCCTCAACATCGTCGGGTAACTCAGTATCAACATAAAACAACAAGGTAAATTCCATTTCTTCACCGGCTTTCATTGGCTGCTGATCAAAGCAAAAACAGGCGATTTTATGTAAATACTTTGCCGCTTTTCCCGGTGATACCGATGGAATTGCTTGCATGACTTTGTCTTCATTACTGGTGTTTTTTGCTGAGAATTTAACTTCACGCATGGCACCAGGTTGTACCGCCACGCTGTATTGCTCAGACTGCACCTTAAATGGCGCGCCGCTTTGAGCGTGAGTCGTAAAGCTGACATCAACTTGACGCTGTGTATTTATTGATTCACTCGCGCTCGCTTTTTCTAATGATGGCTTACCATTCAACCCTGTAACGTCGCAAAACACGTCGTAAAGCGGCACCATTGCAAAAGCAAATGCGAACATGAGCAAGCATGTAATCAGCAGTTTTTTTAGCAAAGGTGCATGGTTCATTACTTAATCTCCGGCGGTGTTTCAAAAGTGTGGTAAGGCGCTGGAGAATCTACTTCCCACTCTAAACCTTCAGCTCCATCCCATACTTTGGCAGGCGCTTTTTCGCCACCTCTAGCACATTTAAATACCACCAACACAAACAACAGTTGTGATAAGCCAAATGCAAAACCACCAATACTGATAATGGCGTTAAAGTCAGCGAATTGCAGAGCATAGTCAGGAATACGACGCGGCATACCGGCAAGGCCAACAAAGTGCATAGGGAAGAACAGCACGTTGACACTGATTAGCGATAGCCAGAAATGCCATTTCGCCAGCGTTTCGTTGTACATGTTGCCAGTCCATTTCGGTAACCAATAATAGGCTCCCGCCATAATTGAGAACACGGCTCCTGTCACGAGCACATAATGGAAGTGTGCCACCACAAAATAGGTATCGTGATACTGGAAATCTGCCGGTGTAATGGCAAGCATCAAGCCAGAGAAACCACCTAAGGTGAATAACACAATAAAGGCGATGGCAAACATCATCGGAATTTCAAAGCTAATTGAACCGCGCCACATGGTGGCTACCCAGTTAAACACTTTAACGCCCGTTGGCACCGAAATGAGCATTGTGGCGTACATGAAAAACAACTCGCCGGCTACAGGCATGCCTGTGGTAAACATATGATGTGCCCAAACGATGAAGCTCAGCAGCGCAATGGATGAGGTTGCATACACCATAGAAGCATAGCCAAATAACTTTTTGCGTGAGAAGGTCGGCACAATAGTCGAAATAATCCCAAAGGCTGGCAAAATCATGATGTACACTTCGGGGTGACCGAAGAACCAGAAAATGTGCTGGAACATCACAGGATCACCACCACCTGCCGCATCAAAAAAGCTTGTTGCAAAGTATTTATCTGTCAGCACCATAGTGACAGCCCCAGCTAAAACAGGCATAACAGCGATCAATAAGAATGCTGTGATTAACCAAGTCCAAACAAATAGCGGAAGCTTCATCCAAGTCATACCCGGCGCTCTTAGATTGACGATAGTCACGATAACGTTAATCGCCCCCATAATTGAGCTAATACCCATGATATGTATGGCAAATACAAACAGTGCAGTGTTATCGTTACTATAAGTGGTGGAGAGTGGTGCGTAGAATGTCCAGCCAAACGCAGGACCACCACCTGGCATCAGTAACGAAGCCAACAGGATTAAAAATGCGAAAGGTAATATCCAAAAGCTCCAGTTGTTCATGCGTGGCAGTGCCATATCAGGTGCACCAATCATCATAGGCACCATCCAGTTAGCAAGCCCAGTAAATGCGGGCATAACGGCGCCAAACACCATGATCAAACCATGTACCGTGGTCATTTGGTTAAAAAAGTGCGGATCAACTAACTGTAATCCTGGCTGAAATAGTTCAGCGCGGATCACCATAGCCATCGCTCCACCAATCAAGAACATGGTAAGAGAAAAAATCAGGTATAAACTCCCGATGTCTTTATGATTGGTGGTGTAAAGCCAACGCTTAAAACCTTTAGCAGGATGATGATGGTCGTGATGCGCATGCCCAGTTGCTTGCTCATTAATAACGTTACTCATTATTTCGCCTCCGCTGCTGCATCAATCGCGGCTTGAATTTGACTCGGTTGGATCACATCGCCGGTATCATTACCCCATGCATTTCGCTTATAGGTAATAACCGCAGCAAGTTGCTTAATTGAAAGCTGCTTATCAAACGCTTGCATCGCCGTACCAGGGCGGCCATGTAACACGATATCTATGTGATCTTTTACATCACCTAATACAATGGGACTGCCTTTAAGTGCAGGAAACACGCCTGGTAAGCCCATACCAGTAGGCTGGTGACATGCAGCACAACTTGCCATATACACTTGCTCACCTAAGACCATAAGCTCTTCTTTAGGTAATGTTTGATCAAGCAAAGCAGCATCAGCGGCTGCTGCATTAGCCTTTTCTTCCTTAGCATCTGCAAGCCAATTAGCAAATTCATCTTCAGGTAAGGCTTTCACCACAACAGGCATAAAACCATGATCTTTACCGCATAGTTCTGCACATTGACCACGGTAAACACCTGGTTCGTTAATACGTGTCCACGCTTCATTGATAAATCCCGGGTTTGCGTCCTTTTTAACTGCAAAATCAGGAACCCACCACGAATGAATAACATCGTCTGAGGTCATTAAAAAGCGGACTTTTTTATTGATAGGAAGCACTAGCGGTTTATCTACCTCAAGCAAATAATGCTCCGTTTTTTCTGCCTGATTGTCTATTTGATCTTTTTGTGTAGATAGGATTGAGTAATAGGCTATATCTTCACCCATATATTCGTAATGCCACTTCCATTGCGAGCCTGTCACTTTAATTGTGATATCAGCTTTAGAGGCATCTTCCATAGCAATGAGAGTTTTTGTGGCAGGCACAGCCATG
The DNA here is from genome assembly GCF_022398505.1 of Pseudoalteromonas sp. Isolate3. Lineage (NCBI taxonomy): Bacteria > Pseudomonadati > Pseudomonadota > Gammaproteobacteria > Alteromonadales > Pseudoalteromonadaceae > Pseudoalteromonas > Pseudoalteromonas sp. Isolate3. The sequence continues at coordinate 5,360 of NZ_JAKEVN010000045.1, forward strand.
GCTATTAAGATGACAAATGGAATGGCAGTCCAAAGTATTTCAACTTTTGTACTTTCATGAAATTGGGCAGGCTTGGCCCCTTTAGATTTACGGTGGTGTATTAAAGCCCAAAACATCACCGCAAATACGATGATGCCGATTACACAACAGATAATAAATATCGTCATGTGTAACTCATAAACATTATTACTTATATCAGTCACCCCTTTTCGCATATTGTATTGACTATTTGCCAATACAATTTCTGGGAGTGCAACCAATATAAGCCACAAGGCGTAACGCAGTTTACCCATGTGACGGCTCCTTTAGATGCTATTGCAAGACGCAAAGCGAAAAGGCGATACAGCAAGGTGCCCATTCGTTTTTTTTATTGTTCAGAGCGACTACGTATCATTTTAACTCACTTATGATACTGGCCCCCTGTCTAACACCTCGCACATTTTTGTGTCTTTTTATTAATCAGGTGTTAATACATTGCTTTAACCAATTAGTTAAAAAATGACCAATAAGCAAGTTTTAGTGATAATAAATGTTTATTTTGGTGCAGAAATAACAACTATAATCAGCGCGTTATTTAATGTTGTGGTTTACGAAGAATATACAAAAAGAGAGGAAAACTGTGCCATATAAGGCTTTAAATAAAGAGTAAGGATTCACAAATCCTAATTAAGTGGCAAAAACACAATGGCGCACCAAATTGAGTCAATTTAGCGCACCAAATAAGGGACAACTACATCCAGTCAGCGTTACGAATGACTCCTACAGCTAACCCTTCAATATTGAAAGATTCATGCTCAAGGTCAACCTCAATAGGTGAGAACTCTTCGTTTTCAGCGTGTAAAAGTACTTTCCGACCTGCTTTTTCTAGCCGCTTAACAGTTACATCTTCATCAACTCGAGCTACAACAACTTGTCCATTTTCAGCAACTTGCGTTCTATGTACTGCAAGCAAGTCACCGTCCATAATACCAATATCTTTCATACTCATGCCATTTACACGTAGTAAAAAGTCAGCGGCTGGTTTAAATAACGTAGGGTCAACTTGGCAATGACTTTCGACATGCTCTTGAGCCAAAATTGGCTCACCAGCTGCAACACGGCCAATCAAAGGTAAACCTAACTGCTCAGGTTCATCTTCTTCAATCAACTGAATACCACGACTCGCTCCAGGCTTCATTTTGATCATGCCTTTTTTTGCCAGTGCTTTTAGATGTTCTTCAGCGGCGTTGGCACTTTTAAAACCCAATGTTTGAGCTATTTCAGCGCGTGTTGGCGGCATGCCTGTATCTTTAATAAAGACTTTAATTAGTTCTAAGATTTGCGATTGGCGTTTAGTTAATGGGCGCATACAACTGGTTTTCCATACAGTACATTTAACTGTGAGTATATACAGTTATTTGAAAATCGCAAATTTAAATTAACTCCATCATATTGCTACAAAACTAACATTGAACCGCAATGAAAGATGCCATAAGGTATTAGCTTTAATTCGCATGTTAAGGAAACACAATGAGTATTTGGCACCATCCAATCACGCTGGAGCAATGTAAAGACTTGGAACAAGGAGTAACCGGGCAAGGCACTTTAATGAAAACGATGGGTATTGAGGTGACTGAAATTGGCGATGATTATTTAGTGGCCACCATGCCTGCAATTCCTGAACACCATAACCCTATGGGCATGGTTCATGGCGGAGCAAACGTTGTGTTAGCAGAAACAGTGGCAAGCTATGCAGCCAACTTTGTGATTGATTTCAATAAATTCTATGCTGTTGGTCAAGAGATTAATGCCAACCACATAAAAGCGTCTCGAAAAGGGACATTAACGGCAACGGCCAAACCACTTCATTTAGGTAAGCGCACCTCTGTTTGGGATATCAAAATTACCAATGCTGCTGGGGAGCTGTGCTGCGTATCAAGAATGACCGCAGCAGTCGTAGAGCGCTAAATCCAGTTTACTTTTCGACTGGATAAATAGTAATTTCAATCCCTGCGCCAATTGCTGAGATACGTAACAAGGTATCTGCATGCAGGGGTTGGTTAAAGCACTTTGGCGAGTTACCCGATTCAAAACCTAAATCAAATGTACGTTTTGAACAAGATAACCACTGCTTTAATGCATTGCGCGAGCAAGATTCAATTAATTCGCAAAGCTGGTTAATCGCTTTGTCTGGAGAGCTGATATCTGCAGTTGCTTCAATGCGTGCAAGTTGACGGTATTCATCTTGGTCATAATGTAAAACCATAGCGTTTTTCTTCAAATCAGCAACAAGCGCACTAATATCGTGCTTTGATTCAAGCTCCAGATCTACATTTAAAAATTGAATTTCCGACATACTCTCGTTTTTATCCTCTATTGATATCGACTGAAACTTTAACTCAGTTTTGTATATATACCAAATCTAGAATACAGTTAATGCGACATTTTGCCGCATTGGCAATACAGCTAAACAACCTAAAATAGCGCCCATACAACAATAATAACGGGGTGGTAATGAATAAACGCATGTTCAAATATGCTCGTAAAGGGCATAAATGGCTAGGCTATTTACTTGCTTTGCAGATCTTTTTTTGGCTATTAGGTGGGCTTGTAATGAGTTCATTGCCGCTTGAAAAAGTGCATGGAAAACATCTAGCAAATCGCAGTCTAAGTAACCCTTTCTTAGTGTCAGACTACTCTGCTTCTATCGATAAAATAACGGCACAATTTGAACAAATTGAAAGTATCAAGTACAGCCACTTTTTAGAGTCGCCAATCATAGAAGTCACGGCACCGAGCGGCTCCTTTAATTTTGATGGCAGAACAGGTGATAAAATGCCTGCGCCGAATAAAGCACAAATAATTGAAAACGCGAGAACTCACTTACTTATTAACGCAAATATCACGCAAGCACAGCTGTTAACCAAAGGACCAAGAGAAGTGGCTCACAAGGCCAATGTTTGGCAAGTGAGTTTTGATGATTGGCTGACAACAACCTTATATTTAGATAGCCAAACCGGTAAAGTCATTACAGTGCGCAGCTCCCTATGGCGCATTTTCGACTTTTTCTGGATGCTACACATCATGGATTATGATGAGCGCGAAAACTTTAATAACCCACTTCTAATTAGCTTTTCGGCCACCAGCGTACTGTTTTGTATTACGGGGATTATTTTATTGCTACAGAACATTCGTTTAAAACGTAAAAAGCCTGCTAAACGTGCTGGTCAATCAAAATAGGGTTGCCATCTGGGTCGGTGATAATAAAACTCGCGTCACCGGCTTTTTGTATTTCTAACCCTTGTTGCTGAAAATGCGCGGCTAATTGCTCAAAAGTGGCAAACTCTACCAGTGCCTCAGCATTTTGATCCCAGCCTGGATTAAAGGTCAGCATGGTTTTATCAAACATGCCTTGAAACAAACCTATTAAATGTTCGCCGTTTTTCATAATTAACCAATGCTGCTCGATTTCGCCGGCAAATTCTTTAAAGCCTAGTTTTTCATAAAACTGCTTTGAAGCATGAATATCTTTCACATTTAAACTCACAGAAAAGGCACCTAATAACATAGTTGTAATTCCTCTAATAAACGGCCTAACAACTATAGCTGAGTTGAAAAACTTTTCCTTTTTAGAATAGTAGCTCTAAAATGGCTGCTCCTGTAGTTCACTGATGTGATGGATATGCGTTTATTTCTATATTTAACCCTTTGTTTAATTTTTACTTCCCCTGTATCCGCTAAACAATTTTCGAGCTTTTACAGTGCAAAAAAGCACTTAATTAAGAATCTACCAAGCAATAGTAAAAGCTTATATTGTGGCTGCGATATAAAGCGCCAAGGTAAAAAGCTTGTACCAGACCCTGAAGCTTGTGGTTATATTCCAAGAAACGCCATTACCCGCTCAGGAAACGAAAACGCTCGAGCAAAAAGAATAGAATGGGAGCATATAGTACCTGCGTGGGAGTTTGGTCATCAATTACAATGCTGGCAGGATGGCGGACGTAAAAACTGCATTAAGGTCAGTGAAAAGTTTCGTCAAATGGAAGCCGACATAAATAACCTCGCTCCAGCTATTGGCGAGATCAATGCAGACCGTTCTAATTTTCGCTACGGAATAGTCGCAACATCTAGTGCCAGTTATGGAGCTTGCCCAGTAAAAATCGATTTTAAGCAACGTGTATTTGAGCCACCGATTTATGCAAGAAAGCAAATAGCCGATACCTACTTTTATATGCAAAAAACCTATGGCTTAAAAATATCTAACAAACAACGTAAGCTATTTGAGTCATGGCAGAAGCTCAAAGTAGCTGAAATTAGTAACCGTAAGTCTTTATAACTAAAAGCACATTCATTTACATTTGAGGCGCTACAATTTATTGCTTTCAGATACAGTAATTGCTAATTTTTAAGAAATACTATCGGAAAGGAAGCAAATATGTTTAACAATAATAAACTCGCCTTAGCAATATTTTTAGCAGTCTCAGGCGCGTCTCTATCTGGCTGCGGTGGCGGCGGTGGCTCTTCGAGCAATAACAACACAACAAACCCGCCACCAACAAGTTCAGAACCCACTTGGACCGCTGGTGTTTTTGAGCCATCAAGTGAATTTAAAGATCAATGCGCCGTTCCACGAACAGGCAATGATCCTTATAACAATAATCAGCCTTACCCAGATAATGCTGGCTCTGAGTTTACCGAGAAGATGTGGTTACGTTCATGGAGTGACGAAACCTACCTTTGGTACGACGAAATAGAAGACAATAATCCTGATAATTTCAGCTCTGTCGCCGCTTATTTTGACCAGTTAAAAACATTCGAAACGACGGACTCGGGTTCTTTTAAAGATAACTTTCATTTTAGCAGACCTACTGAAGAGTATTTTAAAGAAGCTCAATCTGGGGTTGTTTCTGGTTATGGAATTAATTGGGTATTTATCAGTAATGTTCCGCCACGAGAGCTACGTGTTGCCTATTTAGAGGATGACTCACCTGCTGCAAATGCAGGGTTACAACGCGGTGATACTATTTTAATGGTTGACGACGTTAGTATTGACACTAATACCCAACAAGGCGTAGATATTTTAAATGAAGCGCTATTTAGACCTACGGCTGGTGACGCCCATAACTTTGTTGTACGCAGTAATGATGGTACTGAAAAGTCGTTTACTCTAGTAGCCGGTAATATTGCTCAAACGCCCGTTCAGAATGTTGATACCTTAACAACTGAGAACGGTACAAAAGTTGGGTATATGCAATTTAATAGCTTTATCAGCATTGCTCAACCTGAACTGATAAGTGCTGTGAATAAGTTCAAAGCTGATAATATTGATGAGTTGGTTATCGATTTTAGATATAACGGCGGCGGTTTATTAGCGCTTTCATCGCAGCTTGCATATATGGTTGCGGGTCCTGCTAATACCGATGATTTCTATTACTATCAAACGATTCAAAACGACAAACAGCCGCAAGAGGCTCCTTACCCATTTATTGACCGTGAAATAGATTACTCTACATTTCAAACAACCAATAGCCGACTTCCTGATCTCAACTTATCTAAAGTATATGTACTAAGTACAGCCGGAACTTGTTCTGCGTCAGAAGCGTTTATAAATGGTTTAAAAGGTATAGATGCAGAAGTCATACTTATTGGTGATACGACCTGCGGCAAGCCTTATGGCTTTACACCCACTCATAATTGCGCCACCACTTACTACACTATCCAATTCTCTGGAGCTAATGATAAAGGCTTTGGGGAATATGCTGACGGTTTTAAACCAACTCCTTCACCTCAGTTTGATGCGGACATAAAAGGCTGCGAGGTTACAGATGACTTTGATCACAAACTAGGTGATAGCGAAGAGAGCTTATTAGCAACCGCGCTTTATCACATTGAAAATAATACCTGCCCAATTGTGGTGGAGTCCTCAAGTGCTAAGCAACCAAGCTTTACATCACAAGCAATTCAAGAAACAGGGCTACCACTTACAATTAAGCAGCCGCTTTACAAAAATAATATGGATTTAACCCGTCCGCTACCAGCGAAGGAAGGTAATAATGAATAAAACACTGTTATTAACCTGCACTTTACTGGCAAGCTTAGCGGGCTGTAAAAGTACCCAAGCGGAGCAACCGCAAGATGCTACGCTTGTTCGCGTAAATCCAGGTGTGATTACGGAGTTACAGCAGGCTATTCAATCCGCCAAAGGTGGTGCTATCGTCACACTAGCCGACAATGTATTTACTAAAAGTTCAGAGCTATTGATTGATCACGGCACCAACAAAGGGCCGGATGGCCTCCCTATTATGGGCGCTCATGCAATTCCTTCTGAGAAATTTGTTTTACAAAAATCAGGTGAGCAATGCCTACTTTACTACCCTAAAAAAGAGCTACGTATTCCACTACCTAATGTAGAGTGCGAAGTAAACTAACAAAAGGCGCAGCAAAAGCTGCGCCTTTTTTCATTATAGCGTTTGGTGAGGTCCAAACACCTCATAATGAATTCGTTCACTTGCAACCCCTAAACTTAGCAGCTGCTCTTTTATCATTGCCATAAATGCGATTGGACCACATAGGTAAAAGTCTGCCTCGCTAATTGGTAAGTTATCAGCAATGTGATTTACATCCATTAAGCCCGCAAAGTCCCCTCCCTTGCCATCCTTAAACCAAGAAACACAATTAAATAACGCATGTGCTTGCTGTTGCTTTAGTAAATACTCATCAAAGGCAAACTGCGTTTGACTATCACAAGCATGCAAGTAATGGATTGGCTTGCTATGTTGATTGTTCAATAATGTTTCAAGCATCGCCATCAATGGAGTTTGACCAACACCCGCCGAAATTAGCACAATAGGGGAATCAATTTCACGAAGCACAAAATCACCTGCGGGTGGATAAATTTCTACTTCATCACCCTCACATAAACTGTGTAAATAATTAGACACTAAACCTTCTTTTTTCACGCTAATGCGATAATTGCGGCCATTACTTTGCTGCGATAAAGAGTATTGCCTAACTTGAGTTAAATCACTCTTCGCTGGCTTTACTTTAATCCCTAAATATTGACCCGGTAAATACGCTACAACAGGCTTTGCATCAGTAGGCGTTAATGTAAAACTACAAATTTGCGCAGATTCCATACGTTTTTCTGTAATGGTGAAAGTGCGGGTACCAAACCAGCCGCCCGTTGCCTTTTTGTTTTTTTGATATAACGCCATCTCCTCGTTGATACATACATCAGCCAATAGGGAATAGGCTTCACGCCAAGCATACTCGACCTCAGGCGTAAATTGCTCAGGCAGTAACTCTTTTAAAGTTGCAATCAAATGCCCACCAACAATAGGGTAATGTTCTGGCAAAATATGGTAACTGGTGTGTTTATGGTTAATACGCGCAAGCGTACCTTTCAATACTGCCAAATTATCAATATTTGCAGCATAGGCAGCCAAGGCATTAAACAACGCAAATTGTTGAGTACCTGATTGCTGGTGAGTCATATTAAAAATATTTTTAAGCTCTGGATTGTAGCTAAACATACGATCATAAAAATACTCAGTAACTTGAGGTCCTGCTTCTGCAAGCAACGGCAAAGTACTTTTAACAATCTGGATCGTTTTTTTAGATAACATAGTTTTTCCTATTAGAGAGTTTAACCGCGGCGACCATCAACACGACGATTCACTAAGATGGGCGCACAATGAAATAAAAATAAGCTAAAGCCAACAACCCACAACAAAGCACTTAACTGCCATGTAAGATGGTGACCTAAAAAAGGAGGAAGTACCGAGCGTACAATGGCAGCGAAAGCAATTAATACGAATGCCATACTAATAAACGTAGGGACTTGCAGTGCCCGGCCAGTATGGCCATGAGATACACGCACCATCATGGCAATTATCATCAAGCCAATGGTGCCGACAGTGATCAGGTGAAGTGCGTCTTTGAATAAAATACTGGCACTATAAAAACTTAATGCAATGAGCCCTAAACCCACAGATAAAGCCCAATAAGCTAAGTGCAATGACCAAAGCAGAGGTACTTTTAAAACCCCTCTTTGCCACCACAAAACACACCTTGTGGCATGTAAACTAGCAAGCCAAGCAAAAATCCAACCAGTGCTCATCGCACTAAAAAACAGCTGACTCATAAAGAACCATGTAATGGCAAAAAATGAGCTAAACACAACTAATTTATCAAGCTTTGGCGTTCTAACTTGCTCACTCAAGTTAAGACCTCGCGCGGTAAAAAACGGCACGACTCGACCAGCTAGAACGCCAACTAGAAGAGTCATGATCAGCACGCCAGTATCAACAACACTAAGCGCAAGCGACATTTTATTAAGCACAACTAAGCTCAAAAAAATCATATTTAGCGCACAAAGCAAAGATGTGATAACGATAAATAAATAGTTGTGGTTACTTTTCGCTTGTATCAGCATGTCAGCTAGAATAATAATCCCAGCCAGCCACCATGCTAGCTGCAATATACTTACAATATAAAGGTTTAGCTGTTCGACCCCAGCAATATCAATAAAAAAACTAAGCCTTGCAGCAAGCCAGATAACACTGAGCAAACAAAGCTTAATGCCACTGACACTAGGGACGCCTGTCCATGTTTGCGCAGCGGTTAGCAAAAATCCCATAGCAACTATGCCAGCAAAGCCAAACAACATTTCATGAGCATGCCAAAGGGTTGCCGGCAATGCTAAATACCAATGCGCAACTCCCGCCAAAATTAATAACCAGTAACTCATTGCAAACACAGCTAGAACACTAGCAGCCAAGAAAAAAGGCCTAAATGCTAATGCCCATAACGGCCACTGATTGATTTGATAAAATTTAATACTACTTGGCATAGGTTCAGTTAAGTTAATGACTTTCATTAGGGCTCTCAGCGTTTAATTTCCTTAGCTATTGCACAGTTCGAGCCAAAAATAAAAACCAATAAATATCAACACATTAAAATTAAATACTTGATAAAAATGTCAAAATGACACACTATCAAAAGCATCAAAAAAACATATTCAGGTCAAATTGACATGCCACTCAAAAAATCAATTCTTGATGTTGCACTTGCCCTTACGAAAGCAAGCAGTGTTGATCACAATTTCAGCTATTTATTGAGTTGCATTAATGATTGGGTTGAATGTGATGCAGTCGCCTTATTATTAAAACAAGGCGATGTATTAAAGCCCGTAGCCCAGCAAGGACTCTCGGACGATACGTTAGGAAGGCGTTTTAAAATTATGGAGCATCCTCGCTTATTTGAAATATGCCGTGGTACTGAGCCCCTTAAATTCGCCAAAGATTGTGGTCTCCCTGATCCCTATGACGGCTTATTAGAAAGCCAGCATGGCGACTTTCCAGTTCATGCCTGCATGGGCGTGCCGCTATTTAGCACAAAAGCTAGCAGCGAACTGCTTGGCGTTTTAACCTTTGATAGCTTAGATGAACATGCCTTTGACGCTTTAACTATTAACGAGCTCAACCAATTGAAACAACTTGCAGCAGGCTATGTTGAGCATGCCCTGACCTTGCAGCACTTTAGGCAACACGCACAGCATAGCCACCAAGTTGCACAGCAGCTTAATATCGAGGCACTCACGCGAGAAGGCGTAGAAATTATTGGCAGTAGCCAAGCAATGCTAACCCTTAAAAATGATATCCAGCTGGTTGCGGCCTCAGAATTTAGCGTATTAATTCAAGGAGACACTGGGGTTGGTAAAGAATTGGTTGCGCGTAATATCCATTTAAACTCTAAGCGCCGTGATATGCCGTTGATCCACCTAAACTGCGCATCATTACCTGAAAATTTGGCAGAGAGTGAGTTTTTTGGTCACAGTAAAGGGGCATTTACTGGCGCACATACTGCTCGTCAGGGTAAGTTTCAACTCGCCGATGGCGGTACCTTATTTTTAGATGAAATTGGCGAACTTCCGCTCGCTATGCAAAGTAAGCTATTACGCGTTTTACAAAGCGGTGAAGTACAAACGGTGGGGGAAGACCAAAGCCGCTATGTCGATGTCAGAGTGATTGCGGCAACCAACCGAGATTTAAAGCAAGAAGTAGCTGCAGGACGCTTTCGTGCAGACCTTTATCACCGATTAAGCGTCTACCCATTGCATGTTGCACCATTAAAAGAGCGCGATAACGATGTTATTTTACTCGCGGGTTTTTTTATTGAGCAAACGTCTAAAAAGCTTGGCATTAAACAACTTAAGCTCAGTATTGATACACAATTACTACTACGCCAATATGATTGGCCTGGAAATGTGAGAGAGCTTGAACATGTCATTAGTCGTGCTGCACTCAAAGCAAAGCAACAGCAATGGCAACAAAGCATTGTCACAATCGAGCCTCAGCATTGTGATATTGATAAAACTGCGATTGCTACACCAAGCCCAGATGCTGTTAACGAACAAAAAATCACTGGCTTATCGCTCAAAGAGGCAACCGATGCTTTTAGCTATCAGCTTATCATGCAGCAACTTGAACTACACAACCTAAACTGGGCTGCCACAGCGCGCAGTTTAAGCGTTGATAGAGCCAACCTTGTGCGCCTAGCCAAACGGCTAGGCATTAGCATTAAAAAATCTGTTTAAGCTTTTAACGCTTTAAAATAGGCTTTTAAAAGTTGGCTAAATGCTTGTACTTTGGCTGTGCGATGTACCAAATGGTGTGTCACCAGCCAAAGGTCTGTTGGCCAGCTCAGCTCTTTAGGAAGTACAGGCAGCAAATCAGGGTATTGGCTCGCCACTTCATGCTGTAAACCACCGATCCCCAAGCCCCTAACAATAGCCCGCGTGGCTTCCGAGGTTTCAGATACACGTAACTTAATTTGCGCTGATTCAATATGCTGATCAACCCATGCAAAATAAGGCACTTTACCGTTATAGCCAGCCACTCCAGAAACAAAACTATGCTGCTGTAACTGCTGAATATTCTTTGGCATGCCGTACTTTTCAATATAACTTTTTGAGGCATAAAACCCCGACGAAAGCTCAGCTAAATGCTGAGCAATATAGTCGCCTTCATCAGGGCGAGGGCCTGCTCGCACAGCGATGTGCGCCTGACCATGATCAAGGCGTAAACGGTTTTGATCAAGAATAACTTCGAGCTGCACTTGTGGATGCAGATTTTGAAACTGCTCACAAACATCACTCAGCACATCAATAAAACCACTGACAGTGGTTAATAATAAACTCCCTCGCAACTGACTGTCAGCAGCAATTATATCGTTGTGAAGTTTATCAAGCTCAACGTTAATCGATTTAGCTGTAGCAAATAACTTAGCGCCAATTTCTGTCACTGTATAACCACGGGCATGGCGGTGGAATAGCCGCGCATCAAGGTTGTCTTCTAAATTATTAATTCGTCTTAGAACCGTGCTGTGATGAACCCCCAGTGATTCGGCAGCAGCGGTTAACGTACCGAGCCTTGCCACCTCGTAAGCAACTTTTACATCTTGCCAATCATCAAATTGAATCGCCATAGCGGCTCCTTGTGTGCATATACGCACATAAGTTTTGCGTTTATTGGGCTTTTCTGCAAGCTGTTTTTTGCTACAGTGAACGTATCAGCAGTGAGTGTATCAACAACAGTGAAGCTTAAAAAAGGAAGCCATCATGACAGCACCAAAAATTATTGCCCTAGCAGGCAGTCTACGTAAAGACAGCTTTAATCAAAAACTGATTAATGAAGCTGCACGCTTCGCCCTCGAAAGTGGTGCAGAAGTAGAAGTGATAAAACTAAGCGATTTAAACTTGCCTTTATTTGATGAAGATATTGAAGCGCAAGGCACGCCAGCTGGCGCACAATTGTTAAAAGATAAGCTTCGCGCTGCTGACGGCATTTTATTAGCTAGTCCAGAGTATAATGGTTCAATTACAGCACCACTTAAAAACGCAATCGATTGGGCATCCCGTACAGAGCAAGGCGCGGTTCCAGCATTTCGTAATAAAATCACGGCGCTTTATGCAGCTTCGCCAGGTGGTTTAGGCGGCTTACGAGGTTTAAATCACGTACGTGATATTTTATCAGGAATTGGCAGTATCATACTTGCTGATCAATTAGCAGTTTCTGCTATCCACACAAAACTAGATGAACAAGGCCGCATCAGCGATGCTGATACAGCCGAGCAAGTTGCGAGCCTTGCCCAGCAACTTGTGAGCGTAGCGAGCAAATTAAATAAATAATTGCTAACTTAGTTTTGTCGCTGCTAGCTTAGCAGCGATAAAATCTTCGTGGGTTACATACAGTAAGCTTGCAACGCGGCGAATAACCATTTCTTCATGCTTATCTAAATTGCCATCTGCGTAGGCTAAACGCCACAACAGCTCGATGATATCAATACGCTGCTCGGCACTGCATTGGGCATTGATTTGTTTTGAAAACTGAAAATAATCTATCGCATCATCAAGGTGCTGAGACGCACTTGCAACTAACTCTTGAACCTCTTCATCGGTAAGAGAAAAGTACTTCTTTAAGGTCTCATTCAGGGTCTGTTGCTCATCATCTTGTAACTCATCATCTGCTCGCATAACCTCAATTAATAACGCAGCAACGGCGGTTTTTAGGTCATGCTCAGAAATATTAGATTGGGTATCGTTCAAAGCTGAAAACAGCTGTTTTATTTTATTGAGCATCACATTTTCCCTTTTTGGGTGTTAAACTACATGTAAGACATAACGTTACCTTAGTTTGACTATGGATGCTAATTCAGGTTCAACATCACGATGAAACAAGGTATTAATCACATGGAGTTAAGTGTTTATGAGTGAAGTGAGAAGTACACAAGCACTATTAATCAGCGCCTTTTTAATATTAGCTGGATGCAGTTATGCGCAAGCTGCAAAAGGCGAAACAGAAAAACTCTATGATTTTGACGAGAAAGTCCATTATAACCAAACTGCATTAGCCGACGGCCGCTACCACCTCGAAATTCAGTCTGACGACTACAAGCACTTTCGCAATCAAAGCGTATTCTTACTGCGCCATGCAAACCGCTTATGTAGAGACAAACCATTTATGCTAAGAGTGACTGATGGGGTGCAGGAGTATGAACGTTTTCCAACTAAACCACGCGCCTATCAGCCACCTTTAACGGTTGTTTTACAGTGTGAAGACGAAGCTAAGTAATACTAGTCTTCATATCCCCACGGCGCGCTTGGCGGCGTGATAGGTTTAGTTAAGTCAAAATCAACGCGAAACTCACGTCCTTCACGTACTAAGCGATAAGTAAATTGCTTAGGATAAATATACATTTGCCACGTGTTACCCATTGATTGGGGAATACCTTGGCTAACAAACAACTCTTTTGAATATTGATCAGCCGGGAACGACTGCGCGTTAGCAAAGCCAGCATCAAGGGTATGACCACCATACATGGTTGATTTATCATCGCTGCCATCTTTATGGCGATGGTCATGCTTTAAACTCAAACCACTGCCAGTTTTTGTGATGATCCAAGTACGAGATGCATCATCACCCACATGAAATGGCACTTGTAACTCACGCTCGTTACAACGACGTACATGCATTACTAACTTTTTGCCCGCAAACGAGCTTGGACCAGCCGCGTTATCAACGCTCACTTTACCTTCGTAAGCTTTACCGCAATGGGCTGCAATGTTGTCAAAAAAGCCATCATGGCTTGGAATTGACACTAACGGCGCAGGTCGTGCAGCCGCTACTGATGATGCTGCCACGAGCATCGATGCCACTAAGTATTTCATGGTGTGTTCCCTAAATAAAATTTTGCTTAGGCTAATGGTTTAAAGCTTAGAAAGAAAACAATTACGATAAATAACAAAAAACGCGGCCTTGGCCGCGTTTAGGTTCACATGGAAAAAACAGGTTATTGCCAAGGGCGCTCAGCTTTTAGCTTACTTTCAAAGGCGTCAATTTGGCTGTTAAGTGTTTCAGTCACACCGATAAAGTCTAAGCCGCTTAATAAACGCTCTTTAATGTCCTCGCGAATATCAAAGTGAATGGTGTCAAACTTATCGCTACGAAGTTGTTGGTTTTCTAAATCCACTTCGATATGAATATCATCATGCTGTTCACTCAGCACAAATAATTGCTCAAGCGTTTCTGCCGGTAATGCGATAGCAAGCATTTGGTTATTACCGCAGTTATTGAAGAAAATATCGGCAAAACTTTCCGCTAAGATAACTTCAAAACCATATTGCTTTAATGCCCATGGCGCGTGCTCACGCGATGAACCACAACCAAAATTATCGCGAGTTAAAAGAATTTGCGCACCTTGGTAACAAGGGCGGTTCAAAATAAACTCAGGGTTTGGCTCGCCATTATCTAAATAACGCCAATCGTAAAAAAGCGCCGCATCAAAGCCATCACGACTGGTCGAAGTTAAAAACTGCTTTGGAATAATTTGGTCAGTATCAACATTGTTTTTATCTAACGGGGCCATTAAGCCACTAAAAAATACGCTCATTAGGCTTCTCCTCTGATATCAACAAAACGACCATGAATTGCCGCTGCCGCTGCCATTGCTGGGCTCACTAAGTGGGTGCGTCCACCGCGACCTTGGCGTCCTTCAAAGTTACGATTTGAGGTCGACGCACAGCGCTTACCAGCTTCTAATCTATCATCATTCATTGCTAAGCACATTGAACAACCCGGCTCACGCCATTCAAAGCCAGCTGCTTTGAAGATATCTGCAAGGCCTTCGTCTTCGGCTTGTTTTTTTACAAGACCAGAACCTGGAACAATCAGTGCTTCAACACCTGCTGCAACCTGTTTACCTTCAACAATCTGTGCAGCAGCACGTAAATCTTCAATACGGCTATTCGTACATGAGCCAATAAATACGGTATCAACAGTTGCTGAAGACAATTTATCGCCAGCCTTTAAACCCATATATTTTAGTGCGCTGCGAATTGCATCGGCTTTAATTAGATCTGGCTCTTGCTCAGGATCAGGAATGAATTCATCTACGCCAATGACTTGCTCAGGGCTGGTACCCCAAGTAATTTGCGGTTGAATATCAGCAGCTTCCAATTCAACAACATGGTCAAATTGTGCGCCTTCATCTGTTTTTAGCGTTTGCCAGTAGGCAACAGCTCTATCAAAGTCAGCACCTTTTGGTGCAAATGGGCGACCTTTTAAATAATCATAAGTTGTTTGATCTGGTGCGATTAAACCCGCTTTTGCGCCCATTTCAATACTCATATTACAAAGCGTCATACGGGCTTCCATAGACAGCGCTTCGATTCCTTCACCACAAAATTCGGCAACATAGCCTGTACCACCCGCAGTGCCTAATTTACCGATCACTGCCATGATTAAATCTTTTGCAGTAACGGTTGGACGAAGGCGACCATTAATTTGAATTTTTAACGACTTGGCTTTTTTCTGCTGTAGCGTTTGAGTGGCTAGTACATGCTCAACTTCTGAAGTACCAATACCGTGCGCTAGTGCACCAAATGCACCATGGGTAGAGGTATGGCTGTCACCACAAACAATGGTTGTGCCAGGTAAAGTTATGCCTTGCTCAGGCCCCATTACATGCACAATACCTTGGTTAATAGAATTTAAATCATAAAGTTGAATACCAAACTCTTTACAGTTTGCATCCAGTGCCATTAATTGGTTTTTCGACACTTCACTGGCTGCATCTAATGAGCGGCTTTTTGTTGAAACGTTATGGTCCATGGTTGCAAAGGTCTTTTCTGGGCAACGTACTTTGCGGTTTTTCTCACGTAAACCAGCAAAGGCTTGCGGCGATGTAACTTCATGAACTAGGTGACGGTCGATATAAAGTAAATCGGTTTGATCATTAATACTGGCGACTACATGAGCTTGCCAAATTTTATCGTATAAGGTTTGGGCCACTTGCTATTCCCTCATTTTAGTTACGCTGAGTGACGAGCTCAGCGCAAACAATTTTTAATTAAATACGTGCCACAATTGCCGCAGCAACATCACTGGTGGTGTATCCTGCATTTGGGTAAATATCTGGCGTACCAACACCGGCCTCAACCGCTTCTGCTACCGCTTTTTCAATCGTGCGAGCCGCTTCATCTTGACCTAGTGAGTAGCGCAGCATAAGCGCAGCACTTAAAATTTGTGCGATTGGGTTTGCCACCCCTTTACCCGCGATATCTGGTGCTGAGCCACCAGCAGGTTCATACAAACCAAAGCCAGACTGATTTAAACTCGCTGATGGTAATAACCCCATAGAGCCTGTGATCATCGCGCACTCATCAGACAAAATGTCACCAAATAGGTTATCGCAAAGTAGTACATCAAACTGGCTTGGCTGTTTCACTAACTGCATTGCCGCGTTATCAACATAAATGTAGTCTAGGCTTACTTCTGGGTAGTCTTTGCTCACTTCAGAGACCACTTCACGCCAAAGTACGCTGGTCGCTAATACATTCGCTTTATCAACTGAAGTAACGTGATTACTACGCAGCTTTGCAGCTTCAAATGCAAAGCGTGCGATGCGCTCAATTTCTTTACGTGAATAGGTTTGGGTATCGAAAGCTGCTTCTTGATCACCTTCGCCACTACGGCCTTTTTCACCGAAATAAATACCGCCGGTTAACTCACGCACACATAAGATATCAAAGCCTTGTGCACTGATATCTGCACGGAGCGGTGACGCAGCACTTAGTGCTGGTAATAATTGTGCTGGGCGTAAATTACAGAACAAACCAAAATGCTTACGCAGTGGCAGCAGTGACGCGCGCTCTGGTTGCTCGTTCGGTGGTAAGTTTTCCCACTTAGGGCCGCCTACCGAACCAAATAAAATCGCATCAGCATTTTCGCATGCGCTCAATGTGCTTTGCGGCAGTGCCTGACCAAACTCATCGATGGCAGCACCACCAATCGCGTGGTGATGACGAGTCAAAGTAAAACCAAATTTTTCGCTTACAGCATCCAAGACGGTTTCTGCTGCAGCCATAACTTCTGGACCAATCCCGTCGCCTGCTAATACTGCGATACTGTAATTCGATTGACTCATCCTGCTTTCCTCTGTTGTTTTAAATCAGACACTTTTTGTGCACGATAAATTAAGTTATAAACACGGATCATGGCGCGTACTGACGCTTCAACCACATCCGCTGCAATGCCCGCACCGTGATAAGGGCGACCATCGTATTTAGCAATAATGTTCACTTGCCCAAGCGAGCTGGCGCCTTGGCCTGTTGCTTCTAGGTTGTATTCAATCATTTCGACCGACATACCCGTTAAGCGCTCAATTGCTAAGAATGATGCTTCAACAGGGCCATTACCTGTTGCCGCCTCTTGCTTAGACTCGCCATCAATTGTCATACCGATTGTTGAGCTCGCTACTGATTGTGAGTTAGACGTAGAGTTAACAAATTCAAGTTGATACTTCTCGTCTTTATCTTTGATTTGATTGAAGTAAATCATCGCTTCTAAGTCGTAGTCATACACAGTGCCTTTTTGGTCTGCTAATGCTAAGAAGCTAGTGTATAAGCTATCCATATCGTAATCAGATTTTTGATAGCCTAACTCTTCTAAACGATGCTCAATAACATGACGACCTGAACGCGAAGTCATGTTTAATTGGTTATTAGGTACACCGACACTTTCTGGCGACATAATTTCGTACGTGTTTTGCGCTTTTAATACGCCGTCTTGGTGAATTCCTGAACTGTGTGCAAAGGCATTTTCGCCAACAATTGCTTTGTTTGGTTGCACAGGCATATTACAAATCTTCGCGACTTGGCGCGAAGCACGATAAATTTCTTCACTGCGAATATCGGTATGCACTTTTAAGTGGTCTTCACGCATCTTCATGATCATCGCCACTTCTTCAAGCGAACAGTTACCTGCACGTTCACCAATACCATTAATAGTACATTCGATTTGACGCGCACCGGCTTGTACCGCAGCAATTGAGTTAGCAACCGCTAAACCTAAATCATTATGGCAATGCACACTTAAACGCGCCTTGTCGATGTTTGGTACATTGTTCATTAAGTGATGAATCATCGCTGCATATTCGTCAGGTGTTACATAGCCTACGGTATCAGGTAAGTTGATGGTTGATGCACCCGCATCAATGGCACTCTCAACGATGCGGCATAAATCCCAGTGTGGCGTGCGGCCAGCATCTTCACATGAAAATTCAACGTCATCCGTGTAGTTACGAGCAAGTTTAATCGACTTAACAGCCATTGCCGTTGCATCGTCTAAACTCATACGTAATTTGTGCTCAAGATGTAATGGGCTGGTTGCGATAAAAGTATGAATACGGCCCTGCTCTGCCGGGCGAAGTGCTTCACCACATGCTTCAATATCTTTTGCTACAGCACGTGCTAAGCCACAGATAATTGGCCCTTTCACTTCAGTCGCAATTCGCTGTACAGAGCGAAAATCTGCCGGGCTAGATACCGGAAAACCTACTTCCATTACATCCACATTTAAGCGGCTAATGGTATGCGCAAGTTGAATTTTGTCGTCTTCGGTTAGGCTTGCTTTTAATGCTTGCTCACCATCACGTAACGTTGTGTCAAAAATCCAAACCTTATCTTTCATAAACTGTCCTCGTTCCCAATGACCCATTAGCGAGATAAAAAAAACCCCGCGGTTGCGGGGTTTTTTAATGTTCTACAAATGCAAATACACTAAGCCCCGCTCACTGATTTAATCAGTAAGAGGTTTAGTTTTAATGTAATTGAATGTGTAATTTGCATCTTAATTTACTAAATGTGTGTTCAGTGGCTGTATTTTTAACATTCAAAAAACCAGCTTGCAAGCATAATTTTTCCACAAAATCGATTTTCAAATCCCAATTTTAGAAATAAAAATCCACAATGAAGCAATTAACAGGTTAATTAACCCAATTTAAATGTATTGAACGTTTAAAATTTCGGACGGTAAAGCTTCTATTGCTTAGATTAACTTTTGAGATTGATTACTATCACGTACATATAAAGTGGCACCGCGCGCAATGTAACGTAATTGCCAGATCAGGCGTTCAACCAGCTCTTCGCGCTGCGCCCCTTCAATATCGAGGGCCTCGGCACCGGCGTTAAATACCAAAGTCACCATAGCTTCAGCTTGGATATATGCATGAGTTGGATCGCATGGTGTTTCGCTTTCAAGATAATGTGCTAGTTCTAAAATGAAATGTTTAATCTCACGAGCAACCGCGGCACGAAATGCTTTTGAAGTCCCTGAGCGCTCTCGCAATAACAATCTAAATTGGTTGCTCGAGTTATCTATAAATTCCATAAAGGTAACGATTGATGTGGTGATCACACTGCCGCCACTCTCAATACGACGGCGAGCTTGGCGCATAAGTTGGCGAAGTGTTAAACCAGCTTCATCAACCATGGTCAATCCGAGCTCATTCATGTCTTTAAAGTGACGGTAAAAAGAAGTTGGTGCAATCCCTGCTTCGCGGGCAACTTCACGCAAGCTTAAATTAGAAAAACTATGATCAGCACTCAATTGATTGAATGCTGCTTCGATCAGTGCTTGTCGTGTTTTTTGTTTCTGTTGCGCTCTAACACCCGACATGGAAACTCCCAGAGTGAACTTTTAATAATTTTTTCGGTTAATGAGACAGTCTAATACTTGACGCGGAGAGAATGAAACACTATTTTAGCGTACAACTGTACGCCGAGATTTATTCAGATGAAAAAACCACCGATTATTTGGACCAATGTGCTATTTTTTAGCCTTACATTTTTGGCCGCGATCACCCTTGTTCCTTGGTATGGCTTTAGCTACGGATACACCAGTACACAGTGGATAGCCTTCGTTGGCTGTATGTTCTACGCCGGACTTTCTATTACTGCTGGTTATCACCGTTTATGGGCACACAAAGCCTATGATGTGCACCCTGTTATTGAAGTATTTTTTGCTTTAGGCGGTGCTTTTGCTCTGCAAAATAGTGCGTTGCACTGGAGTAGCGATCACCGTATTCATCATGGTCAAGTCGATGATCCAATTAAAGACCCATATGCCGCCACAAATGGTTTTTGGTATAGCCACATAGGTTGGATGTTACGTGATTATCAAGGCGAGCAATACGGGAACTATAGTAACTGTCGCGACTTACAAAAAAATAAAGTTGTTATGTGGCAACACCGCCATTATATGAAATTAGTCGTCGCGACTAATTTTGGTATTCCTTTATTGCTAGGTTTAATGCTTGGTGATGTATGGGGGATGTTATTATTGGTTGGTTTACTGCGCTTAGTATTAAGCCAGCATTTTACGTTTTTTATCAACTCACTTGCACACATCTGGGGCTCACGTCCTTATACAGAAAAGAACACGGCGCGTGATAATGGTTTTTTAGCGCTATTCACTTACGGTGAAGGCTATCATAACTTCCACCACATTTTTGCAAGCGACTACCGTAACGGCATTAAGTGGTATCACTATGATCCAACGAAGTGGATGATCCGCTCTTTAGCTGCAATTGGCCTTGCTTCAAAATTAAAGCGCACACCTATTGAGCGAATTGAAAAAGCCAAAGCAGAAACCTTGATGAATAAGACCCAAGGTCGCCTCGCAAAATTGCCTTTAGCGCAAGATAAGCTTACATTATTACAATCTGAGTACGATTTACTGCTGAAAAGACTGCAACACTTCTGTGCCCTGCAAAAACGCGTGTTAGAAATCAAACGAAATAAAATGATGAAGCAGTGCGAAAAATCAGCATTAATGACACAATATCATGAGCTTGAAGCCGCTTGGGAAAACCAAAAGCAGGCTTGGCTTGCACTAAATGCGAGGTTGTTAAAAGCCTCTTTTAGTTAACATAGGAGCGGCTGTGGCCAAACAACAAGTAAAGCAAAAAGATACTCCATCTTATCAATATGATGCGATCATCATAGGTACAGGTCCTGGCGGTGAAGGTACCGCCATGAACCTATCTAAAAGCAACAAAAAAGTCGCTGTTATTGAGCGTCAAGAAGCAGTAGGCGGCGGTTGTGTTCACTGGGGTACTATCCCGTCAAAAGCATTACGTCATTCTGTGAGCCGTTATATTGAATATAAAGCAAACCCGCTTTTTAATATTAGTGAGCGCCCTAACCGCTTAACTTTCCCAGATATTTTGCGCCACGCAAGTAACGTCATTTCAAAGCAATCTAATTTACGTAGCAGCTTTTATGAGCGAAACCGCATTCATATGTATCAAGGTGATGCTGAGTTTATTGATAAACACACTATTAAAGTGACGCACCTAGACGGTTCGTTTGAAACTCTTACTGCACAAACGATTGTTATTGCTACTGGCTCGCGCCCTTACCGTCCACCGGGTGTAGACTTTAAACACCCACGTATATACGACAGCGATACGATTTTAGGCCTTGAAGATGACCCTCATCGTGTGCTGATTTATGGTGCCGGTGTGATTGGTTGTGAATACGCCTCTATTTTTAAAGGCTTAGGTGCCAAGGTTGACCTGGTGAATACCCGCGACCGCCTACTGGCCTTTATGGATGCAGAAATTTCAGATGCTCTAAGCTATCACTTTTGGAATAGCGGTATTGTTATTCGTCATAATGAAGAGTTTGATCGCGTAGAAACTCGCGATGATTGTGTGGTAATGCACTTAAAATCAGGTAAGCGCGTAAAAGCTGACTGTATTTTATTTGCCAATGGTCGTACTGGTAACACAGACACACTCAATCTTGAAGCTGTTGGCCTAAAAGCGGATGGTCGTGGCCAGCTTAGAGTGAATGAAACATACCAAACAGAAGTCGACAACATTTATGCTGTCGGTGATGTAATTGGTTACCCAAGTCTTGCCAGTGCAGCATTTGACCAAGGCCGTATTGCAGCCGATGCGATTGCATGTGGTAACTGTGATGAGAAGCTGATCATTGATATTCCAGCAGGTATTTATACAATTCCTGAAATGAGCTCAGTCGGTAAAACAGAGCAAGAGTTAACAGCAGCAAAAGTCCCTTACGAGGTAGGTCGTGCTCAATTCAAGCATTTAGCGCGTGCGCAAATTGCGGGCACTGAGGTAGGTAGCTTAAAGATTTTATTCCATGTTGATACCAAAGAAGTACTTGGCGTGCACTGCTTCGGTGAGCGTGCCTCTGAAATCGTTCACATCGGCCAAGCAATTATGGAACAAAAGAACGGCGGTAATAACATTGATTACTTTGTAAATACCACGTTCAACTACCCGACCATGGCAGAAGCCTATCGTGTAGCCGCATTAAATGGTTTAAATCGTTTGTTTAAGTAACGAAAAAGCCCGCTTAATGCGGGCTTTTTTATGACTAGCTTTTGCTTATTTGTGGTATTTACCACTGAATTCATGAACGGCGTTGATAAATACACCTGCGTTTTCTGGGTCTACATCTGGTGTAATGCCATGACCTAGGTTAAATACATGGCCAGAGCCTGTACCAAAGTCTTCTAGGATAGTCGCAACTTCTTGGCGAATTCGCTCAGGCGTGCCATGCAGCATGGCTGGGTCCATGTTACCTTGTAGCGCTACTTTATCGCCAACACGACGTTTTGCATCACCGATGTTAATTGTCCAGTCTAGGCCTACTGCATCACAGCCAGTTGCTGCAATTGCTTCAATCCACTGACCGCCATTTTTAGTAAATAACGTCACTGGCACTTTACGGCCATCGTATTCACGAATTAAGCCATCAACAATCTTGTGCATGTATTGTAATGAAAACTCATTGTAGTCACGTGGGCTTAATACACCGCCCCATGAGTCAAATACCATTAACGATTGCGCACCCGCTTTAACTTGCGCGTTTAAGTAGTCAATCACTGAGTCAGCTAATTTATCAAGTAATAGGTGCAGGGTTTGCGGCTCTGCAAAGGCCATTTTCTTGATTTTACCGAATGTTTTGCTGCTACCACCTTCAACCATGTAAGTAGCAAGTGTCCAAGGTGAACCAGAGAAACCAATTAGCGGTACTTCACCTTTTAATTCGCGGCGAATCGTACTTACCGCATTCATCACATAACCAAGCTCATCAGTTGGATCGATATTTGGGATTTTTTTAACATCTGCTAATGAAGAAATCGGACGTTCAAATTTCGGACCTTCACCTGTTTCAAAGTAAAGACCTAACCCCATAGCATCAGGAATAGTTAAAATATCACTAAATAAAATTGCAGCATCAAGCGGATAACGACGTAATGGCTGTAACGTTACTTCACAAGCAAGTTCAGCGTTCTTACATAAACTCATAAAGTCGCCTGCTTGGGCACGTGTAGCACGGTATTCAGGTAAATAACGGCCAGCTTGGCGCATCATCCATACCGGTGTGACATCAACAGGTTGCTTTTGTAGTGCACGTAAATAACGATCGTTTTTTAATTCGCTCATGCGTATAGAATCCTAGAACTGAATGAAATTGAACAGATTGTATCACCATATTGCGCGTCTCACTATGGATAGATAATCAAGGCTAGATATAGATCATGTTTTTCAGACCAGACTTAGCCTAACGTGCGTTTTTTGCACAAAAACAAAATAAATTTAAAACTTTTCATTAATAAATTTGCAACATCCAAAAAAGCTTGGTATAACTT
>NZ_JAKEVN010000046.1:0-28485 GCF_022398505.1 Pseudoalteromonas sp. Isolate3
GATAATGGGTGTAGAGATACTTAAAAATAAAAACATAAACTGATAATTGTACTTATTGATAATGTTTTGGCTGCCTCCCGGAGTTAGATTGGCGACATATGAGGGTAAGTCATTAACAGGTAATGTGAGCACAATAGCGACAAGTAATGGTGTAAAAATAACCATGCTAATTAAGCATGCAGATACAAAAATGAGCACTCCATGTCTGGCTAATAATTGACGTATTAAAATGTAACGATTAAATAAAAAAATGCCGTGAACGATAATTGCGTAGACCAGAAGCTGAGAAAAATACCAAATAAATTGATAATAGTTTGTAAGTAGCTTTTGAGTATCAAATATCAATGCGAATGGTTGATTTAGCAGGGGTGATTCATGGCTATTAAGTATGCCAGCCATGATAAACGCCCAGGCAAAACATATAAAAAAAACAACTTTATTTAATGTAAACAATGAGCTAATCCAACTGGTGAATTTAGATTTTTGGTTCTTCTTAAAACGTTGGGATGAAAGCCAAAATAAACTTGCTAGGCTGCAAAGTAACCAACATTGTTCTTGTAAGTAATGCCATTTATCATAAGTTGGCAAGCCGTTGCTTAATAGATAAGTGATTATTGGATAACCAATAAACCCTGACAACCACCACAATGAAGCTTGCTTTAAAGAGTGTTGAGATGCTATCCAGTGAGCGATTAAGAAGGGGATACACTCAAAAATTAGCTGTAAATTTACTGTTAGATAAGTACCTGGTGAATCAATTCTCAGGGAAAGATAACGAATATGGCTTTCAAGTAGTATCGCAGCGATTAATGGTAGTAAAGCAACCATGCTTTTTGTGTTTTTAGTTGATGATAAATAGCTAATAGCTGCCAGCAAAATCTACTCCGTTCATTTTTTATTTTTGCAACTTTACATTGTTGTTTTTTCGAACATTTATATATTACCCTAATTTCTAAATAATGTGGAAACTGAGGGCGTAACATACTGATAAAGGGTTACTAATAGATTTAGCTTAACGTTTTTATTGCTTTATTCATCCACATTTTGATGAAAGTTCTTTTTTTGATGACGAAAGCAGAATATTTGCTTTCATCATCAAACTTGACTCATTGATCATTACTTCATAGTAGCGAGCTTTGCCATTCCTTAATCTAGATTTGTGCTAATTAAGGAGCCAATAAATGCTAACACTTGAACATATTTCGAAAACATACCCTGATGGAACTCAAGCACTTAACGATATAACCATTGAGTTACCCAGCGGCATGGTAGGTTTATTGGGGCCAAATGGCGCTGGTAAGTCTAGTTTGATGAGAACCCTTGCATGCCTGCAAACTATTAATTCTGGCCGTATACAGTTTAGTGGCTTAGATATATTAAAAGACCCTGAAAAGTTACGTAAGCAACTTGGTTATCTACCACAACAATTTGGTGTTTACCCACATATAGGGTGTAGAGCACTACTTGAACACATAGCCATATTAAAAGGGCTTGAAATTAAAAAGACAAAGCAACAGATTGATGACCTGCTTACTGCGTTAAACTTAACTCAACATGCAAATAAAAGAGTCAGTCACTTTTCGGGGGGAATGAAACAACGCTTTGGTATTGCTCAAGCATTGCTGGGTGATCCCAGATTAATTATTTTAGACGAGCCTACTGCGGGGCTTGACCCGGCTGAGCGAGGGAGTCTCAATAACTTATTAGTTTCAATGAGTAAGAATCGACTGATTTTGCTCTCAACACACATTGTTGAAGATATAGAAAACCAATGTCACTTTGTGGCGATGATTAAAGGAGGTCAACTGATACAAAGTGGCCATATCGATACCTTAGTAAGTCACCTCAAAGGTAAAGTATGGACATTAAAAACTTTGCCAAACGAACTGCCCAAAGGTGCTTTAGTACTGAGCCAAAGTTATCGATATGGCAGGCCTGTCTTTCGAGTTTATGCCGCAGAACGCCCAACTATAGGAGCTGTTTTGGCGACAGAATCATTACAAGATAAGTACTTCTTTGAACTAAAATCTCAAAGAGGCGAATTATGTTAATAATTAATGAGTTAAAGTATCTTTTTCGTCAACCAATAGTTTGGGTGTGCTTGCTTATTGCGCCAAGTTTTGCATTTTCACTTTCTTCAGGGCTTGCAACAAGTAATGTTGACCCGTTACAGCAGTATCAATTGCATTTAGTGTCATTACACATGATGCAATTGGTTTTATTGGTTGGAGCATTATCGCCAGCAATTTTCTTACGTGATCACCTCTTTCATATGGACGAAATTATTGCTGTTGCATCAGTAAGTTCAAGACAAAAAAACTATGTTCGAATAGGTGGTTTTGTAAGTCTATTAATGATGGTTTCATTAAGCAGTACGTTGGTTATGAGTTTCGTAGATTTTCAAAATAATGGATTTAGTTGGCAAATACTTGGTTATACAATTTTTTATAGTGGTTTTGTTTTACTCATAAACTGTTTTTTACTTATTGCTTTGGCATTTTGGCTTTGTCAAAGGTTTCGAAGCTCAATGATTATCTATGCCGTTTTTGCAAGCATTTGGATAGCTTATTTGTTCGCTGCGAGTATAACGGGTAATCCAATTTTGGCAGGAAGTAATGTACTTAACGAAACGTTTTATCAGTTATTCATCTGGTTAGATCCATTTGCTTATACAACGGTAATAGCAAGTTTTAGCGAGTCGCAAAATATTCCTTTTTATATTAATCGTTTTGTTTGTTTTAGTCTGGCATTGGTTATTTTTACTTCCGCTGTTGGTTTGTACCCCCAAGCACATGCACGGGCAAAAAAAGCGGAGGAAAGGCATCTTGAGTCCGATTTTAGGCCTAACACTCACTATCAAACGGTAAAGCCTACATTTCGTCAAAGCTCGATTCTATTTGAGCTATATAAAGCTGCAATTTTAAATATCTTAAAACAACCAATAACAATCATTCTATTTTTTTTATGGCTAGGGTTGGTGTTTAATAGTGTTGCATCCTCCTCTCAGTATGCAGAGCCAATGAGTGTTATAAAAGCAACTAGCATTGATGCTGTTAATCAATATGCCTTTGATATGTATATATTGCTCGGGTGTTTACTGAGCGCTCTATGGAGTTGGCAACTTAGTTGTAATGCTAGGCACTATAAAGTAGCAGAGATAATTGCGGCAGCGCCTATTAAGACCGCTTCAATTTTACATAGCCAATTATTGGCAATAATGAGTTTGGTGTTTGTTTATTCGTTAATTGGCTTAGTTGGCGCATCTCTAGCTGAACTTTTTATTGGCAGTGACTTTGACTTCTATCAACATATTTATATTTTAGCTTTAATGGGGCTGCCGCTGGCTATTATTGCTTCAGTATTTGTATGTATTTTCAATTTAATGCGCTCAGAGCTCGTTGCATCTTTAGTGGTTTTGGCCATTTTGTTACTTAAATTTACTCCAGTAATGACTTATTTAGGGCTAACACACACGTTTTGGAGTGTAGCTTGGACACCATTGCAGCCGGCTAATGAATTTTGGGGCTATCGCGCAAGTTTAAGTAGTTACTGGCCTTATATTCGCGCATGGCTAGTGTTATTACTTAGTGTTGTGCTTGTTAGTCAGGCTTTTAATCATCGTGGTACAGGGTTGGGCCGCAGGGCTTTTAAAAGTAAAGATGCTTGGCTGTTAACACCTGCAGTTTTAGCTATCAGTTTATTTTGGCAGCTGCATGCTAATTTAATTTCAGAAAAGCCACTAAGTAACTCTCATAAACGAGAAAGATTTAAAGCAAACTATGAAAGAATGTTTACTGGTTGGAAATATAAAGCTCAGCCTAAAATCAGTCATATTGATGCAGAAATAGATTTTTACCCCTATAAGCAATCAGCACAATTTAACTTAACCTACTCATTTATTAATCCCCACACAAAACCAATAAAACAGGTATTGATAGGTCGCGCAGGCTTTTATCAATGGGCAGATATTAAGATAGAAGGAGCTGAGCAAGTCGCATTTTATCCATCGATGAATCAAGCTATTTACGAGTTTAAACCCGCACTCAAGCCATTTGAAACAAGGCAACTTAAAACACAATTTGAAGTTAAGCAAGCCAAATTATGGCCCACACAAGGGCATCAAATCATTACGCCTGAATTTAGTTATATTCGTTCTGTTCCACTTTTACCGACGCTTGGATATCAAAGAAACTATGAGCTAGGTGATGAGAAGTTAAGATTAGATTATGGCCTTCCACTCTATGTTAAAACACCACCTTCAAAGCTTTTTAATACTACATACCAAGTACCGGATAGCTATGAACGTATTACCATGAAAAGCAAGGTTATCACCGCAGTAGGTTATCAGGTCGTTTCACAAGGTAAAAATACAGAGCATATTATTGAAGGACAAAGAGCCGTTTTTAAATTTCAGACGACAGTGCCAATTAACAACTTACCTGCTTGGATGTCGTTTCCATTTGGAGCAACTGAGTTAATTTATGAGGGGGTGAAGTTACAGGTTTTTACTAAATCAAGAGCAATAGAAGCTGATCAAGATGCTGTAAAAGTTAACTTACAAGCTATGAGTGATACGCTTTCTTGGTTTAAGAGTAATCTTAATGCGTACAAAGGTTCAAAGCTCAGTTTGATTGACTCAACAGGTTTTGGTGGGACTGGGTATGCATTACCTGAAATTATTTTGATTGATAATAAAGTCGGTTTTAGAGCAAAACCAAGTGAGGGAGCAGGTTTTGATCAACGTTATCGACGTGCAGTACATGAAACGGCTCATCAATGGTTTGGTCATGATATTGGCAATAGTGTTCCTGAAGATAGCGCTTTTTTGATTGAATCATTAGCTAAATATATAGAGCTTGTGGTGATTGAAAAGCGTTACGGAAAAAAAGCTGTCGATGCATTAGTCAAATATGAAACTCAACGATATCAACAAGCTTCTAGGCTAGATATTTCGACAAAGCAAGCATTGGTAGATTCATCAAAAAGTTACGATCAGTATTCCAAAGCCACTCTTGTATTTGCAAAGCTTAGGAATGAATTTGGGGATGCAGTGATTGTGACAGCTTTAAAATCAGTATGGCAAAAATACGCATTTCCTAATCGACCAGCTACGTCAATGGATTTTATTAGAGCTTTACAAGAACAGCTTAATGAACAAGATAAAGACGTAATTAATAAACTTTTTTTGGAAGTATAAAAACAAAAAAGCCACAGGTTTTAGAACACTGTGGCTTGAGTATTGATTGCATAACAACCAAGGGAGTTAGGTGAGTTTAAAACTCATAGCTAATGCTTAAGCGTGTAGTACGAGGCATAATGTAACGACCATTCGGTGCGTCAGCATTACGAGGATCACCTTCAGTGATACCTTGCTCGTCAGTTAAGTTATCAACCGCTAACTGCACTTTAATACCTTCCATAGGTTCAACAATTAAACCAATGTCTACTTTTTCGTAACCTTCTAAAACAACCGTATTTTCGTTGTCGCCGAAGCGATCATCAACCGCTGAGATTGTGCCGTATAAGGTGGCATACATGTCGCTTACTTCAAAGTCATAGCTTGGTGTTACACGTACTTGCCATTTTGGCTGGCGTTGGCTTTCGTTGCCTTCGTTGCTCGGGCTTTCTGTTATCTCGGTTTCTTGAAGCGTTGAGTTTAAGTTAACTGAGAAACCAGATTCGTGGTTGTAGTTATAATCTAGCTCAATACCGTATGCTTCGTTTGTTAAGATTTCAGCGGGTACACCAGGGCGGCGAACAAAGGTGTCACCTTTTACTTCATTAGTGAATAAAGTTGCGTAGAAATCGGTGCTATCGGTAAGTAACTTATAACCAAACTCGGCTTGTGTTACTTCTTTAATTAACTTTTCGCCACCTTCGTATGCACCAAAGTTATCACGAAAATCATCGAAGTAAGGCATTTTATAACCGCGGTTTACACGAGCAAATACACCCATGTCATCGTTAATTGAGTAGTTAATACCTGTTGTCCACGATGTTTTACTTTCGTCATATTGAACTGACTTGTCGATTACGCCATCAAGACCTTCATCAACTGAGTATTCAACTTCGTGGCTTTCAAAACGAACACCCGCATCAAGTGTAAAGTCATCGTTGAATTTATACTGAGCGGTTGTATAAAACGCATTGGTGCGTGCATCACCTGTCGAATTGATATCGTAGTTAAAACCACAACCCTCAACACTTGCATTACACTCGATGCCGTCTAGCATTTCGCCGCCTGCTTCAAGTACGTGATACGCAGTGTTACCTAAGCTCCACCAGTCATTTGCTGATGTGCTTGCTGTGTAATAACCAAATGCTAGTGATAAGTTATCTAGCTTTTTAGCGAATGCTAAATCATTGGTGAATGCGCTAATTTCTTTTAAAACCACCCAACGGCCAAGTTGTTGAACCGCAGTGCCTGCATCGTATTCTGTGCCAGTTACTGCACCTGTTGCTGTTTCACCGTTATCAGCCACTGCACCAACCGTTGTTGCAGAGCCTGCCGGTACTAAGCCGTAAGTGTTTGCATCACCCTTGGTGATGTTGAAGCGATCTGTGAAGCTCCAACCGTTATCGAATTCAAGCTTAATGCTACCGCCTGAAACATGACCTTTCCAACCACGGCCTTCACCTAAATCGATTTGTTGCTCATCATTATTTGCGCCTGTGTAAATTATCGCTTGGCGATTTAAAGTACCCAGTTGCGTGTAGCTTGCATCAACACCATCAACATTTAGTGGCGTAGGTAAGTACCAAGCACCGTGGTCGTCTGTTTGACGGGTGTATAAATTAATGGTGCCGTTTTCTAATTCTTTAGTGATATTAATTGTGAACTGGCTGCCTTTTTCTGATGTAAAACCAGCATCACGGATACCTGGAGAGCTTTTAACATAACCTCCCACCATGAAATATAAATCATCAGAAATCTCACCACTAACCATAGCGTCAAGGCGTTGTAAGTCATAATCTGAGGTTGTGTATTTGAATACACCTTCGGTATCTTCACTACCACGCTTAAGGCGGAAGTTAGTTGTTAAACCAGGTTGGCCATTTGAAACAACAGGGTTTGGACCACCACGTAATGCTTCCATTGTTTCAATGGTTTCGTCTAAACGGAATAACGACGAGTTTTCTAAAAATGACAAAGTAGGCGCAGGGTAAATTGGCGAACCTTCAAGGCTTAAGGTTAAAAATGGTGCATCACCACCGCCAGGAAAACCACGTACAAATACGTTAGCACCAGATTCACCACCCGAGCTTTCTACCCACACACCCGGTACGGCTTTGAATAAATCAGCAGTACTTTTTGGTGATAATTTAACAATTTGATCAGCATCGATATTGGTAACGGCATAGCCTGCATCAATTTTACGTACGCCAATACCCGCTGGCGTACCAGATACAATAATTCGTTCAACTTTTTCTTTAGCTGGTTGCTCAGTTTGCTCTTCAGCCATAACTGTCTGGCCACTCAAAGCTAGCAAAATTGCAGAGGCTAGCGCACTGCGTGTGTATGTAGTTGTCATTGTGTGTTCCCATTTTTTATGTTGTTAAAAGCAATGTATTAGCGAATATTTTGAATTGTTAACACCTTGCTTTTATAAACCATAGAGATTTATGCAATCGTTTGCAATTTGTTTTTTCAGTTTTTTGTCCTTTTTTTACTCACAGAATGAGTTTGCCTGTTTATGCTTACTGAAAAAATATTATGCTTAATGGCGCAGCGATTTAGACAAAATGGTGGTATATTGCCAGCCTATGTTTTAAAGGAAGGCAGTGTTTCAGTTTCATGAACGATAGAAAATTAAAGTTAGCCGATCTTGCTAAGTTAGCCGGTGTTTCTACGTCGACAGTATCCCGTGCGCTCAATGATAACCCATTGATAAAAAAGGAAACTCGCGACAAGCTCCAACAGTTGGCAAAAAAACATAACTTTAGTTTAAACACTGCTGCTAGCCGCCTTCGAACCCAAAAAACCAATGTTGTTGCGGTTATTATTAACCTTGATGGTGATACAGAGCAGTCTATTAATGATCCTTTCTTACTTAAAATTGTCGGTGAAATAAATTTAGCGTTAAACAAATTTGGCTTAGAGTTATTACTTTCTAACTCATTTATGGCCAGTGATGATTGGGCTAATTACTTTATCAATAGCCGCCGCGCAGATGGCATTATTGTGGTCGGCCAAGGTAAAAGCCAAGCAAATATTGAAGCTGCAGCGAATGCTGGTGTTCCTTTAGTTGTGTGGGGCGATCCAAAAACACCCAGTAGTTACCCAATTGTTGGCAGCGATAATTATTTAGGCGGTCGCCTAGCGACTGAGCACTTATTGAAAAATGGCGCTAAAAACATTTTGTTTTTAGGCGACCCTGGGCATGCTGAAATTAGTGAACGGCATCGTGGTTATTTAGATGCCATTTCTGCAGCAAAAGCCACACCTCACGTACTCTCTATCGATATCACCAGTAGCGCTGCTTACAAAGGAATTAACCAATTATTGGTAGAAAAAGGGCTTTGTTTTGATGGCATTATGGCATGTAGTGATATGGTGGCTTTCGGTGCGATGAAAGCCCTGAAAGAGCGTTACATTAGCATTCCAAATGACGTTGCCCTTGTGGGCTTTGATGATATTGCTATGGCGGATATCAGTCATCCTTCGTTGTCGAGTATCAAGCAAAACACTCAACGTGCCTCAGTCATTCTTGTTGAAAAGTTGTTAGCTCAGTTAGCAGGGCAGTCGGTAGAGTCTCAAGTTGTTGAAATAGAACTAGTAAATAGGCAATCTAGTCAGCGCTAAACCTATTGAATGTTAGCGACATGTGTAATTTTAAATGCAAACGTTTGCATTTTATTTTTCGCTAAACTAGACTGAGTAAAAATAATCATAGGTTGAAGTGAATGAATCCTATAAGAATAACCATCGCGCTGGCATGCAGCTATTTTGTCTTTGCTTTAATGCTCAATAGTGTAGGCACTGTTATTTTACAAGCAATAAATAGCTTAGATGTAAGCAAAACACAGGCGTCTGTTCTTGAAGGATTTAAGGATTTAAGTATTGCTATTGTGTCATTTTTAGTGGCGTCATTTATTCCTCGCTTGGGCTATAAAATTGCCATGCTCGGTGCTTTATTACTGGTTGCAATTATGTGCTTAGTTGTACCGAGTATTGCTGAGTTTTGGGTATTAAAAGCACTATTTGCCGCAATTGGTTGCAGCTTTGCTGTGATGAAAATCTCTGTTTACTCTGTCATTGGTCAAGTGACTGATAATGCAAATAAGCACTCTGCTTTATTAAACACTATAGAAGGAGTGTTTATGCTAGGGGTGTTATCGGGCTATTGGATTTTTGCGTTATTTATAGATGCTGATAACCCGCAAAGTAGTCACTGGCTGAATGTATATTACTTGCTTGCAGTGATTGTTGCTGTAGCGTTTGTTTCAGTCATTGCAGCTCCAATAAAATCACCAGAACTAAAAACAAATCAGCAATCTCAGCTGCATGACTTTATTGATATGCTAAAGCTGGCCTATCAACCATTGGTGCTCATTTTCGTTGTAAGTGCATTTATGTATGTACTTATAGAGCAGGGAGTAGGCACTTGGTTACCTACTTTTAATAATCAAGTTTTAAAATTACCCGTAGATGTAAGTATTCAACTTGCTAGCTTGTTTGCTGCGGCACTGGCGCTGGGCCGTTTAGTGGCAGGGCAAGTACTTAGGTTTATTAGTTGGTTTAGTTTATTAATGGGCTGTTTGGTCGCTATGGGTGTACTTGTAGTGTTGGTGCTGCCTTTAACTCATGATGTTGATGGTAGCCAAGTGAAAAGTGTTTTTGATGTGCCTTTTGCTGCATATATGTTGCCGTTGATTGGCTTTTTTATGGCACCGATTTACCCATTACTTAATTCTGTGATGCTTAGTTCTTTAGCGAAATACAAGCACGCCGCTATGACTGGCTTAATCGTCGTTTTCTCTGCATTAGGTGGCACAACGGGCTCAATTATTACGGGCTTTGTATTTGATAAGTTCAGTGGTCAACACGCGTTTTATCTGACATTAGTGCCAATAGCCTTGCTATTAATTACTGTTTCAGTATTTAAAAGAATCACCTTACAGCCACAGTATTTAGAAGCATCAAACGTAAAATAAGGGATTATCATGAATTTCGTTAATAGCCAACTATTTAAAGACGTACAGTTAGCAGAAGTGTTTGCTGATTCAAAAATGTTTGCCGATGCAGTGCCAAAATTGTCTTGGCAAAGTGCGTGCGAGTTATATCAACTTGTTGGGCCTTTAAAAGGCGATGAACTACGAGAATTTGTGATGTCGAATTTTATATTTGCTGATCAATCTATTCCTAGTGCCACATTAGATTCCACATCAGTTAAGCAATATATTCTTGATTTATGGCCACACCTACATAGAAATGCCGATACTGATTTAGCAAGTTCACTTATGCCATTGCAATTTGATTACATTGTACCAGGTGGCCGTTTTCAGGAAATTTATTACTGGGACAGTTACTTTACAGCACTTGGTTTAGAAGATATTGAAGACTTAGCAACTATTGAAGCAATGGTAAATAACTTTATTGACCTGCAAAAGCGTAATGGCTGTATTCCGAATGGTAACCGTGTTTATTATAGCTCACGCTCACAGCCTCCTGTTTTAGCGTTGATGTTAGCGATGCTGTGGGATGCTAAATATAAATTTGAGGCTGATTTAACTTGGCTGGCAAACGCTGTAAAAGCACTTGAAGCAGAGTATCAGTTTTGGATGACTGGCTGTAACGACCTTAGCATTGAAACGCCTGCCATTAGGCGTGTTGTTAAAATGCCTAATAAGGCTATTTTAAACCGCTACTGGGATAGTGCGGCAACACCTCGTCCAGAGTCATTAAAAGAAGATTTACATGACGCTGAAGGGCTAACAACTGAGCAGCAGCAAAGCTATTTCCAGCATATTCGTGCTGCATGCGAGTCTGGCTGGGATTTTAGTAGCCGTTGGCTACGCGATCATAGTGAGCTCAAAAGTATTGAAACAACCAATATCATACCGATTGATTTAAATAGCTTATTGTATAATGCAGAACACACTTTAGCTCGCTTCTACCGTTTACTTGGTGCAGAGCAACAGAGTCAGTCCTTTGCTGAGCTTGCTACACTTCGCCTAGATACTATCAATACCTATTGTTGGAATTCTGAGGCAGGTGTTTACCGTGATTACAACATTCGACTCAATCAGCAAAGCAGCGTTGATTCAATGGCAATGGCCGTTCCTTTGTTTGTTGGTGCTGCATCTGTACAACAAGCCCAGCAAGTAAAACAAAAGCTGATGAGTGAGTTTTTAAAACCAGGTGGTTTAGTTACAACATTATGTAGTACTCCACAACAATGGGATAGCCCTAATGGCTGGGCGCCGCTGCAATGGTTTGCTGTAAAAGGTTTAACTGATTATGGTTTTGTCAGCGAAGCACAAGCGATTATGAAAAATTGGTTGAGCATGATTGAAATGCGTTTTGCAGAGGATAAATGCCTGCTTGAAAAGTACAATGTGTGTGAATTAGTCAGCCGTGCAGGTGGTGGTGAGTACACAGTGCAACAGGGGTTTGGTTGGACAAATGGCGTAACATCACGTTTTTATAAACTACTTGATGACAACCTTTGAGCTGTTTGTTCAGATCACGATTTGAAATTTATAGTAAGTGTGTCTGAAGGCATACTTACTATTAGATAAAATTTTTGATTTATTTCGTTCATTGAGACTGTTTTGTATATTTATTCATAAAGTACAATGGAATACATAGTATTAATAGTCCCAGCCATTGCCATAATGGAGCAAAAACAAACACCAACGCTGATTGTGCGTCATGAGAAAAATAAATTGAACCTAAGGTCACAATACCAAATAAGACACAAATGATAGTGACAATAAATGAGGCAATCTGTGTCATTCTTGTTTTACTGTGTTCAACCATCCACGCCATTAACAGGTAAGGTGAAATCCCCCATAGAACGAAGCCAATTGGAAGGCTTTGTGAACTGTCAAAATTATCAATGGTTATGAGTACAGTAATAATTATGGCTAGAACAGTGAGGGAATAAGCGCATTTGGAGAAAGTAATCCATTTCATAAATAAACTTAATTGACTGAATGCTATAGGTATTTACCTCTGATGGAGAATTAAGCAGAAAGTTCAATACATGGCCTTTTATTGTTTTGCTTTATTGACCTGCTAGCTCAAACAGAGCGGCAATGATTAAGTTTTCGAGATTTTTACTCGCAGCTACCCCTATGCATCCTTACCACGAGTATTAACCACACACTTAGGAATATATTTACATGCAAAGCGTTGCCGTTTTGAATTACATGAACGTCTTCAAGTAATACGCTGCAACGAGAGGATGTTGTAAAAGAGTTTTGGGTATAACCCACAGCTACATCATTGTCTTTAGTGAATGTTGAAGCGCTGATTATAAGAGTAGGTGTGTAAATAAATTTCATATAAACCTATTCATAAGTCGTCAAGGCATTTGCATTTTATAGCAGTCTTTATGTGAAGTTTTTTTATTAGGTAATGCTGAGCGCTTTTATTAGTGTAATAGACTTTAACTATTAAATTCACGTGTACTTTAATTTGTATTACAAAATGAAGTTCTCATTAAAACTGTGTATAATTTGCGCCCTTTAAATTATCTATTCACTTGTTGTATTGATATGGGGTCGTTAGTGAAAGTATTGTTTAAACAGCATGGTGTAATATTTATTCTTCTAAGTATGCTAACAGGGTTAATGGGGGCATTCGTTAACCCTTTGATGAGCTTATTTATAGTTGAAGGGCTGCAAACACCGCCCATTTATTTGGGGGTTTATATGGTGTCGGTAACCATTACGGGTTTAGTTATCAGTCAGTGGCTGGGTGGCATGGCTGATAAAGGCACAAGTGCACGTAAGTTATTTATGGTGGCTGTAGCAGGCATGATGTGCGCGTTAGTGACCTTTGCAAATGCCACTGCATTTTGGCAAGTGCTACTCGCAGGTGTGTTATTTCTAGCGATGGGAAATGCGGCAATCCCGCAAATGATGACGGTTGCACGACAATGGGCTGGACGTCAACAGAATATAGACATTACCAGCTTTAATTCGCGTTTACGTGCTGCTATCTCATTTGCTTGGGTGGGAGGCCCTCCGCTGGGCTATATGTTAGCTGCAGGGGGGGAGTTTAGTCACTCGTTTTACTTCGCTGCATTTTGCGCTTTGATTGCGCTAATCTTTGCATTTAAATTTATTCCTGATTACAGCACTAAAAAGTCACAATACAGTTTAGAGCCTGCAGCCGCAGCGAGTTTATCATTTTGGTTGTTAGGCTTATCGATAATGCTTGGTTCAACGGGTAATATTATGTATTCATCGGCACTGCCACTTTATAGCATTACTGAACTTGGGTTTGCTGAACATACCCCAGGACTGTTTATGGGGGTCGTGGCACTGTTAGAAATTCCTATCATGCTGTATGGAGCAAAACTAGCTAAAAAATACAGTAAAGTCTCGATGCTTGCGGTGGCATTTTGTTGTGCTATTGTATTTTATTTAGGAGTTTTTTTTGCCACTCAAGTGTGGCATTTAATCGCGCTGCAAGTATTGAACGGCCTGTTTTACGGTATTTTTGCAGGCATTGGCTTAACCGTATTACAAGATCAGCTTCCTGAGCGAATAGGGTTTACCTCAGCGTTTTACACGAACGCCATTAAACTTGGTGTTATGTGCGGGGCAGGGGCAACAGGCGTTATTGCACAGTTTTATAGTTTTAGATTCGCCACTCTTGGCTCTATGCTAGCTGCAAGTTTAGCCCTTGGATGCTTAATGTTGTTTAGCTATGTGAAGCGCCAAGAACAACAAAGTGCTGTAATGCCGGTGCTGCAAGAAGGTTTAGTTGAGTAACTTGCTTAAATAGATCAAAAAACCGAGCATCTGAGCTCGGTTTTATTATTTTTGTAATTAGCCGTTAGCGATTTGATCAAGTATATGCATGACACGCTCACTTGCTGCTTCCATTTTATTAATGTGATTAATAGCTGCGTCTTTATTGCCTGTTTGTAGCATCACTAACGCTTCAACACCATTACGGTGCACTTCACGGTGTGGCTCTTCTAATTGACGATAAGCATTGAGCTGTTTAAAGCCATTTGATTGTTCAGAGTTATACCATTTACCTAGTCTACACATGGTATGATCTGAAAAGTCATCAATCGACTTGTTACTTGTACCATTGGCAACCGCATATACTTCACCTTTCCATACAATATGGTCTAGTTTTACAGTTTGCACAAATGAGCGAGTAGCGGCATTAATAATAGTTTCTTTCATTGAATTGCAGTGATTCATGATCGAACTATAGTCGTTGTTCAAGGTATCAAAGCTTGTTGAAAGCTGGGTGTTATTTTGCTGAATATCTTCAACCGAGGTGACAGTTTCACCCGTTTTGTTAATGATTTCTTTTACTAAATCAGACACTTCTTGTGCTGATTTATTCGTGTTGGTAGCAAGCGTACGTACTTCATCAGCAACAACACTAAAGCCACGACCAGCCTCACCAGCACGAGCTGCTTCAATGGCGGCGTTAAGCGCGAGTAAGTTGGTTTGATCTGAAATTTTTGAAATGGTTGATACAAAGGTATTGATGCTATCGGCCATATCAGACAAGCCAGTAATGTTGCTGGTCATGCTCCCCATTTTGCCTGCCATACTCGCCATTTCACTGACGATATGCTGCAGCGCATTATTTGAGTCATTTAATAGTTGACTGATCTGTAAAGTGACTTGGCTTTCTTCTTCAATAACAAGGTATGAGTCGAGAACAGTTTGGCGTACGCCCTCAATTTGCGTGATACATTCAATCGAACTATTCAATAAATTAGCAAGGAACAGTTGATCTGCATCATCAGCATGATGATGTAATTGAGCTTCTAAGCGCTCGTTTTCATCACGCAGAACGTGATTGTCGGCTTTGAGTGCCTCAACTTCAGCTAATAGCGCGTTGTATTGATCTTGGAGTAAAGAGTGGCTTTTGCGTGAGACAAACATGCATGTTCCTAATTCAAATGGTTAAACCAATTCGCAATAATACTTAATCATTTTAAGGGATTAATACTTGTGGCGCACGTTGATTATAGAACAAAGTGATAATTTATTATCTGTTTTTTTACTAGAAAGGGAGTAATTACGACTATTTGCTCAATTGAGGCTGGAAAGTTGGTTATTAAAGCTGAAAAAGCCCAGTAAAAACTGGGCTAAAACAAGGGAGTTTAGTGATTAATAAAAAGAATATTTTAAAGTAAGTGACGTTGTACGTCCGTTAATAGTACGGGCACGGATAATGTCGTTATCTGGTACTGAGCCTTCTTCTGCTTCTGTGATACCTATGGTGTCAAACAGGTTGTTCACATTAAGCGATAGGCTTAAGTTTTCAGACAAGTTGTAACTTACAAAGCCATTTACTTGTGTGTAGCCATCGAACTGAAGATCATTACTATCTTGTGCGTAAGCATCTGTTGTACCAATAAAGCTCAGACCCGCTGCACCTTTGTCAAAGTTGTAAGTGGCCATTAGTGAGTAGATAAGGTCAGCTTGACGACGTGGTGTATTACCTACTAACTCCGGCGATAACGCATCTTTAGCGATTTCTGCATCTGTCCATGTAAAGTTACCACGGAAATCCCAATCGCCTACGTAGTAAGTTGATTCAACCTCAATACCTTTGGCTTCATATTCGCGGTCAAAGAATTTTTGCGATGTGGCTTCGAAGTTTTGTTCTTCAGTTTCTGCATAGAATGCTGTTGCAAATACTGATAGTGAATCAAAACGTTTTTTCACACCGAATTCGTATTGATTTACTTCATCAATCGCATCGGCTTCAGCAACTGAACCATCCGCTTCTACTTTACCGAATAGTAAGCGATCTGCATTTGCACGGCCGCCTTTACTAATACGAGCAAATGTCGCAAAGCTTGGATCAATTTGGTAATTAGCACCAATTGAGTATGAGCTGTAGTGCCAGTCATAGTTAACAATGCTTGGGTTTGCGTTATCTATACCAACTACACTTTGCTCCGGAATTGAGATTGTACCGTCGCTATTCATATCAACAGTTGATGTTACGGCGCCTGCGTAGTTACCACGCGCTTCACCTGAATCGTAACGAGCACTTGCATCAATGCTTAAGTCACCAAATTTAGTTGCTAAGTTAATGTAAGGTGCACGTGTTTCGTACTCTGTATCATAGTTGCGTTGACAGCAGTTACCCCAATAAGGAGTGCCATAGGCATATAAGCCATTATCAGAATAGCTATCACCATTAGCAGCGTACACATCGAGTAATGCTGCGTTATCGCCTTTTAGCTCCATAACATATGAGTTCCAAAGCCATGACATATCAATTGATTGGCTTGATGCAAAGTAACCAAAGGTCATGCTTGTGTCATCAGAAAACGATTTAGTTAACTTAAGGTCGTTAACTATTGAACCCATGTCGTTTAGTGTTACATCAAATGTGTGGATGCGCATTGCTAAATCGTCATCGCCATAAGCTTGGCCTGCTGAGCCACCATTTGCATAAACAAGTGATGCGCCATCACCAGCAATGCTAGAGGCAATTGAGCTTGCACTTGCTACTTCAGCTGGAATAAGAGAAATAAAATTACCGCTTACAGATGATGTTCTAAAACGGTTTTCGATGCGCCAGTCGTTATCTAAATCAAAAGCAGCTTCAAAGCCAACAGATGTAACAACCGGATTCATACCATCAGTCATGTCACCAGTGCTAATTTGATTATCACCATTTAAACGCAGTGTTTGTGTGAAAAGTGCTGAATGTGGCGTATCTGATTGTGCATCAAAACCAGGGATTGAATCGCCATTTGAGTACATAGGCATAGGTAGGTAAC
This sequence comes from Pseudoalteromonas sp. Isolate3, assembly GCF_022398505.1. Taxonomy (NCBI): domain Bacteria; kingdom Pseudomonadati; phylum Pseudomonadota; class Gammaproteobacteria; order Alteromonadales; family Pseudoalteromonadaceae; genus Pseudoalteromonas; species Pseudoalteromonas sp. Isolate3. The sequence goes on from NZ_JAKEVN010000046.1 coordinate 16,950, forward strand.
CTACACTTTTATCATCAAGGTGCTTAAAGTAAACACGCACATAGCCGGCATCAAATTCTTTAGTAAGGTTCGCCTTAATCTGGCCCCCTTTATTTGATGTATATCCAGTTTCACGCGGGCCTTCGCCTTGGCGAACAAAACCACCTATGTGATAACGCACACTGTCGTTAAGATAAGTACCATACTCAAAGTCTGTGCGAATTGAGTCATAATCAAGGCCTACAGTGGTTGATACACTGCCAGACTCGTTCTCACCGGTTTTAGAAATAAAGTTGATGATACCGCCTGGTGCATCACTTGCCGCTGTAGATGCTGAGCCACCACGGATTGATTCAACACTCTGTACTGTTGAATCTAAGCGCATGAAGATATCTGCGTTACCAAAAGCAATATCGCCAAACTGCATCACAGGTAAGCCGTCTTCTTGTAGTTGTAAGAATTTGGCACCACCCGATGCAACTGGTAAGCCACGTACTGCGATGTTGGCGTTACCTTCACCGCCAGTTGATTCTGAACGTACACCCGGGATTGTTCTGAATGCTTCTGCGGTAGAGCGTGGTGTTGATACTTCAATTTCAGCTAATGTAACACTGCTAACTGAAGAACTTGATGCCATAATTGTCGTACGGCGCGGTACACCTGTTACAACAATCGTTTCAAGGCCGCTTTTTTTAGCCTCTGGTTGTGCTTGCTCTTCAGCGTGTAAGTTTTGACTTACTGCTAATGCAAGCGCGCTTAATGTATAAAGGGCATGTTTGTGTGTTGTCATAATGTGCCTCGTCTCAATCCCAGATGGTTTGTTGTCTAAATTGCTATCTTAATCGATTAAGTAAAGATAACAATAATTTTACATAATGCAAGTTTTTTAGCGAAAAATTTGCACAATTTATGTTCGACAATTGATTTTTAAGAGTTTTATTTAGTGGCTTAGTGCGCTGTGCTGCGCTAATGCTTGCTCAGCAGGGTCACGTAAATAGTTATATAGCATGGCTAAAAACAATAAACATGCGAAACCTGTTGCGAGATAAAAGCCGTAACGAATGTGACCAAAGTAGTCACTGATCACACCCATTAATAACGGCCCCGCTGCAGCCGAAAGGGCGGTAAAAAACAAAATAACCCCAGCGACCGCACCGTGTTGCTGAACCGCAAAGCAAGAAATACCTTTCGAGTTTAAAGTTGGGTAGATCATCGACATAAACAGCCCCGATAATGGTAATAAGAATACCGCCCAATCAACGCCACCAAAAATTAAGCCTAAATAACAAAGAGCAATGCCTAAGCTTAGATACAGCATTGCCGCTTGCCAACTTAAATGATTTAACAGCCATACCGCTAAGAAACGCCCTGCAGCACGTAAAATGAAAAATAGGGTTAGCGCATATGTTGCCAGTAATTGCCATGGGCCGTTGTAATCACTAAGTAAAGTGGGCATCCATACATATATAGCCACTTCGGTCGCAACATAAAGAGCAATTGCTAAGGAAAAGCCAAGTGCATAGGGGTTTTTCATCATACTCATTGTGGTTGCAAGTGATGCTGGTTTAGCATGCTTTTCAAGCTTTTTAGGTTTAGGGTATTCTGCACGCCAAGCGATTAAGGTCAAAATTAAGCATAAGACCCCAGCGATGACATAAAGATAAGTCCAGCTTACCTGTTGGGTGATTAAAAAGCTGACAAGTGCAGGGCCTACAATGGCTCCAACACCAAAGAAGCCTTCGACCAAGTTCATTGTTTTTGTATGCTCTAAATTGTTTTTAGAGATGTCACCTAGTAACGCCAATGCGCCGGTTTTGAACAAGCCAATAGCAAGGCCAATGCAGCTAAGTAGCACTACAAATATACTAAAACTGCTGCTAACGGCAAATAAGAAACAACTTATTGTAAATAAGCCTAGTCCCAGCATTATGGTTTGCTTGCGACCAAAACTATCAGCCAAAAAACCTAAAAATAGGCCGCTAAAGGCAATTAATGCCATTGGTGCATAATGAAAGGCACTGGCCTGAGTCATGCTTAAGTTAAATTCATTGATAAGCTCTGGAATGATCATACCAACCGCATCAGATGTCATAGCAAACATAAAAAACATCATGTATGTCAGCCATCTAATGGTTTGCAAAGGATCGTGTGTTCTATTCATTGTTGTATCCCCACCGAAAGGTCTGCACCTTTACTATATATATTAGTGTATAAAAATTGTAAAAACTGCTTGAATAATTTGCTGTCGTGGTTAAAGATATATCTTAATCGATTAAGTTTCAACTTGGTATTAACAATTATGATCAACAATAAAGTGCAATTAATCACCTACGCAGACCGAATTACAGGTCAAGGTATTGATGAGTTAAGTAATTTATTAAATGGCCCACTTAACAATGTGTTTGCAGGTGTACATTTGTTGCCATTTTATAACCCGATTGATGGCAGTGATGCTGGCTTTGATCCCATTGATCATAGCGAAGTAGACTCGCGTCTTGGTAGCTGGGACGATATTAAAGTGCTTGGTGCCAACTATGATTTAATGGCTGACTTAATTGTTAACCATGTTTCAGCACAGTCTTTTCAATTTAAAGATGTATTAGCTAAAGGCAAGCAATCTGAGTTTTGGGATTTATTTCTAACCAAAGATGATGTATTCCCAAATGGTATGTCTGAGGCTGAACAACAAGCGATTTATCGTCCGCGTCCTGGTAGCTGCTTTACGCCAATTGCATGCGGCGATGGCCAAACCTATGATTTTTGGACTACATTTACCGATAATCAAATTGATATTAATGTGAAATCAACGGCGGGCATCGAGTACTTAAATACTGTACTTGGCAAATTTGCTGATAATAATGTTAACATTATTCGTTTAGATGCTGCTGGTTACGCTATCAAAGAAGCAGGCACAAACTGCTTTATGCTTGACGAAACATTTGAATATTTAAATAAGCTTTCTGCGCAAGCTAATGAAGCAGGTATGGAAACCATTGCTGAGATTCATAGCCACTTCCAAACTCAGGTTGAAGTCGCAAAGCGTGTAAACATGGTATATGACTTTGCCTTACCACCACTTATTTTACACAGTTTGTTTAGCAATGATGCGCAAGCTCTACTGAACTGGCTAACAATTTCGCCGCGTAACTGTTTAACGGTTCTCGATACCCATGATGGCATTGGTATCATTGATGCGGGCCCTATGGGTGATAAACCGGGCTTATTAAACGCCGCGCAAATTGATAACTTGGTAGAAACCATTCATGAAAAAAGTGAAGGGCAAAGTCGCCTTGCAACTGGTGCAGCTGCAAGTAACGTTGATTTATACCAAGTAAACTGTACATATTACAATGCATTGGGCGCAGATGACTTTGATTACCTACTAGCGCGTGCGATTCAATTCTTTGCACCAGGTATTCCACAAGTTTATTATGGCGGCCTGTTCGCTTGTGAAAATGATATGGAATTACTGGCTCGCACAAATGTAGGTCGTGATATTAATCGCCCATATTTAAATGCACAAGACATTGATGCAGCGCTTGCTAAACCTGTCGTTAAAGGCTTGATTAAACTCATTCAATTGCGTAATGAGCACTCAGCTTTTAATGGTGAATTTATTGCTAAAGGTGAAGGCAGTGTATGTCGTTTAAGCTGGCATGATGATAGCAGCTCAATCGAGTTAAAGGTCGACTTTGCAAGCCGTGAAGTGATGATTCTTGATCAGCGAGATGGCGGGCAAAGCATGACTAATTTAGCTGACTTATTAGCTTAACTGCTTTGACCCAATTGCAGCTGATAGTCGATTTCGGCTGTTTGCTGCTCTTTAGATATAAACAAGGTCGCAGCAATGCGGCCTTTTTCTTCGCTATTTTGATGGACAGTTGTGAGTTTTGGCACAAATCGCTGTCCTTCATCTATACCATCAAAGCCCACAATTCTGACATCCTCAGGAATTGATAACCCCATTTTTAATGCTTCGCGCATTGCGGCAAGGGCGATTAAATCACTCATACACAACAATACATTTGGTCGTGGGGTGCTGCTAAGTGCTTCTTTAGCAGCAATGCTAGCGAAGCGTTCGCTACTTTCTGGAATATTCCATGTTCTATCATCACCAAGGGTGACGCCAGCATCGCTGATTGCTTGGTGATAACCGCGCAGTCGTTGATGAGCGATAGACTGACCAGCCTCAAATTCATGATGTTCGTAAACTCGGCATAAAACGTCGTTATCGAGTAAGCGCAGGCCTAAAATAGCAACCCGATCATCATTATTTTGTAGTGCGTGTTTGGCAATATCAAAGCTGGCTTGTTGGTTGTTTACGTTTACAGAGGCATCGCGACCGATGTTAAAATCGACAGTTACCACATGTTTTGGTACTTGTTTCAATTGTTCAACAAGTTGCTTATTACGTGGGCGACCGTAGCAAATAAAACCATCAACAAAATCAACCACGCTATTTAGGTTATCGTTGTTACCTGAAAATAATAAAAGATTGATGCCGTTTTTTTCGAGTACTGCTGACACACCACGCATAAAGCTACTTGCAACCGGATCTGATACCATATATTCAACACTGTCTGGTAGCACTAGGGCAACAATATTAAAGGTGCCACGACGTAATGATTGCGCCGCTTTATTGGGACCAAAATAGCCTAGCTTTTTACATGCAGCTAAGATCTCTTCACGGCGCGCCTTAGATAATTGATCCGGACGGTTAAACGCATTTGATACGGTAGCATTTGAAACACCTAACTCTTTGGCGATACTTTTCAGCGTCCAACTTTTTGGCTTTGTCATTATAGCTTCTTAATCGATTTACTTAATTGTAAATTACCATATAAAGAGTCGAAAAAAAGTGTTTTTAGTCATAAAAATTAACGTACCATAAAAGAATGAGTAAGAGAGCAAAAAAAGGCGAGTAGCGAGTGATTTCTAAGTTACCAAAGTGGGTTGAGATTGGGGCATTTATTTTGGCGTTGGTAGCCGGTTGCGTGAATGCAGTTGGGTTACTTAGTTTTGAACATCAAGCTGTATCACATTTATCAGGAACTGCAACTTTGCTTGGCGCAGATCTAATGCATGGCAATAGCCTTGATGCTTTACATTTATTAGGCGTATTACTGTCATTTTTAGTAGGTTCTGGTATTGCAGGGTTTTTACTGCATAGCTCTGCACTTAAATTAGGTCGTCACTACGACACCGCATTATTAATCGAAGCAGGGCTTTTATTAGGCGCACTTTGGCTATTGTTTAATGGCTCTGGTTATGGGCACTTTTTGGCTTCTGCGGCATGTGGATTACAAAACGCATTGGCAACGACCTACAGTGGTGCAATCGTTCGTACCACTCATGTGACAGGGATCTTTACTGATTTAGGTATTATGTTTGGTCGTTTTTTCCGAGGTGAGGAGCTTGATAAGCGTAAGGCTAAGCTATTTGGCCTAATCATCTTCGGCTTTATTTTAGGTGGCTTATCAGGTGCATGGTTATTTGCAAAATTTAGCTTTTCGGCGCTTTATGTACCAAGTATTATATGTATTTTATTGGCATTGACCTATCGGGTTTATACTCGTTGCAATCCTAGGTTTAATGGTTAGCGATACTCTTAGGGGTTGCGCCAAAGGCTTGTTTAAACACACGACTAAAATGGCTCGGGTTATTAAAACCTAATTGATAACAAACCTGACTAATAGCCTCACCTTTTTCGAGCAATTTGTATGCTTTTTGTAAGCGTAATTGCTGCTGCCAAAGAGCTGGGGTGACACCAAATGCTAGCTTAAATTGCTGATAAAACTTACTGCGGCTCATACACGCTATCTTACATAACACATCAATATCAATATTCTCTGCGAGATGTTGTTCTATATAGCTAATTACATGGCTCATTGGAGTGGCAAGTTTACCTTTCTTACAGCTTGCGATCATTAAATCTCGGCTTTGTTGCTGTAATAGGCGGGTTATTAACTCATTGAGTGATAGATCAATTAAGTAATCACGGTGTTGTTCATTTTCGCTAAACAGAGTAATCATCCGTTCAAGCAGTTGTTGGGTTTGCAGGTTATGCTGTGTATGGACTAGCTTCGTTTGATATTGGAAAAAGTCATCTTGTGTAATTTTCTGGTTAAAATTTAGTATATCAACTACTTGGCTTATTTTGTCTGTGCTAATTTCAATCGCTAAACAGGTTGTTGGTTGGTTGAGCGAAGCATTTGGAAAATCGATTAATACACCTTGCTCTGGGGCCAGTACAAATGACTGGTTTGGCAAGAACTCTTCATGATAATCACTGTCAGCAACATGCATGATTTTTTTGCCACTGATCATGCCGCAAAATAATAATTCAGTGGAATGCAGCGCTACTTTTTGCGCATCTAAATAGGTGTCGTAAATACTTAATTCAGCATGCTCTCCAGCAAAACTTACTTTATTTTCAATAAGCACATCAATACGTTGCCGTTTCTTATCTAAACTTCTGCTGCTAACTGATGTGTTCATTGTTGCCTCGCTGTCGCCCTAAATTCTGGACAAATAGTCAAAAAGTCTGGACTAGGAATCAAGTGTACTTCTATTAACTAAGCTAACTTCAAAAGCTAGCGGTTCATTAAACAATAACCTACCGCGTAATTTAGTCAATGCTAAATAAAACACAACAATTTGAAGAGAGAACACATTATGATTTATGCAAACCCAGGTAGTGAAGGCGCAAAAGTTAATTTTAAAGCGCAATACGAGAATTATATTGGTGGCCAATGGGTTGCCCCTGTAAAAGGAGAATACTTTGAAAACATCAGCCCTGTGAACGGTAAAGTGTTTTGTAAAGTACCTCGTTCATCAAAAGAAGATATCGAGCTGGCACTTGATAAAGCCCATGATGCAAAAGCAGCGTGGGGAACAACGTCAGTCACAGAGCGCAGTAATATCTTATTAAAAATAGCCGATCGCATTGAACAAAATCTAGAGATGCTCGCGGTTGCAGAAACCTGGGATAATGGTAAAGCAATTCGTGAAACTCTGGCGGCAGACGTGCCATTAGCGGCCGATCACTTTCGCTATTTCGCAGGCTGTGTTCGCGCACAAGAAGGCTCTATTGGTGAGATTGACGAAACCACCGTTGCGTATCATTTCCATGAGCCTCTGGGTGTAGTAGGGCAAATTATTCCTTGGAATTTCCCATTATTAATGGCTGCATGGAAGCTTGCTCCAGCTCTTGCTGCGGGCAACTGTGTTGTTTTAAAACCGGCTGAACAAACACCTGCATCAATTTTAGTGCTGCTTGAAGTCATCGGTGATTTGTTACCAGCAGGTGTTCTAAATATTGTGAACGGTTATGGTAAAGAAGCTGGCGAAGCCCTCGCAACCAGTACTCGAATTGCTAAAATTGCCTTTACAGGTTCAACGCCGGTAGGTTCACATATTTTAAAATGTGCTGCTGATAATATTATTCCATCAACGGTCGAACTAGGTGGTAAATCGCCAAATATCTTTTTTAACGATGTAATGGAAAAAGATGATGAGTTTTTGAGTAAAGCTATAGAAGGGGCTGTACTTGCATACTTTAATCAAGGCGAAGTTTGTACCTGTCCATCGCGTTTATTTATTCAAGAAGACATTTACGAGCAGTTTATTGAGCGTGTTCTTGCCCGCACTTTACAAATCAAACGTGGTAACCCACTTGATACAGAAACCATGGTCGGCGCACAAGCATCGCAAGCTCAGTTTGATAAGATCCTAAGTTACATCGAAATTGGTAAACAAGAAGGGGCTGAAGTACTCGCTGGCGGTGAAGTAGAGCAGCTGTCAGATGAGTTTAACGGTGGCTACTACATTCAACCAACACTTTTAAAAGGCACCAACGACATGCGTGTGTTCCAAGAAGAAATCTTTGGCCCCGTTATTTCAATGTCGACCTTTACAGATGAAGAGGAAGCATTAGCACTTGCCAATAGCTCAGAGTTTGGCTTAGGGGCTGGTGTATGGAGCAGAAATATGAATCGTGCTTATCACTTTGGCCGTAAGATTGAAGCGGGCCGCGTTTGGACAAACTGCTATCACATGTATCCAGCGCACGCTGCGTTCGGTGGATATAAAAAATCAGGCATTGGCCGCGAAACACATAAACTCGCCCTTGATCATTACCAGCAAACTAAAAACCTATTAGTAAGTTACAGTGAAAATCCACTGGGCTTCTTTTAAAAGCAATTTCTTATTGTTGTCGAAACTACCCAAACGCCACGTCTAGTGGCGTTTTTATTTTGCGCAAATGTATTCCCAAATCTTCTTTTCTGTTATTAATAAATCATTGTTGAGTAAGGAATTTCAAACATGATTAGAAATACAACGGTTGATGATAGTAAAGCCATTGCTGCAATTTACAATCACTATGTTCTCAATAGTACGGTTACATTTGAAGTTGATGCTATCACAGACGTTGAAATAGCAAAGCGGATACAGGCTAATCTTGCCTCTGGCTTACCTTGGTTGGTTGCCGAAATTAATGGCAAGGTTATTGGATATTGTTATGCAACACCTTGGAAAGCACGTAAAGCTTACCAACACTCAGTGGAAATTTCGATTTATTTAGATGCTGGTAGTCATGCAAAAGGGGTTGGTACACAGCTCTACGCTGCACTGTTTGCTCAGCTAAAAGCGCAAAATGTACATGCTGTTATGGCAGGGATTGCATTACCTAATGTAGCAAGTATCGCCTTGCATGAAAAATATAATATGCAAAAGGTCGCGCATTTCCAGCAAGTTGGAAAAAAGTTCGCTCAGTGGGTTGATGTAGCTTATTGGCAAGTTATTTTATAACGGGCATAAAAAAGCCTGGCGAACACACAAGCCAGGCCTTTGACAACAATTTGGTTGAGTCACCGCAAGTGCCATGACTCGGAATAAAAAAGCTTAGAGAACACACAAACTAAGCTTTTGACAACAATTTGGTTGAGTCACCGCATGTGCCATGACTCGGAATAAAAAAGCTTAGAGAACACACAAACTAAGCTTTTGACAACAATTTGGTTGAGTCACCGCAAGTGCAATGACTCGGAATAAAAAAGCTTAGAGAACACACAAACTAAGCTTTTGACAACAATTTGGTTGAGTCACCGCAAGTGCAATGACTCGGAATAAAAAAGCTTAGAGAACACACAAACTAAGCTTTTGACAACAATTTGGTTGAGTCACCGCATGTGCCATGACTCGGAATAAAAAAGCTTAGAGAACACACAAGCTAAGCTTTTGACAACAATTTGGTTGAGTCACCGCAAGTGCCATGACTCGATATATGAAAAAGCCCAGAGAACACACAAGCTAGACTTTTTGTGACAACAATTCCGTTATAAAGCTAAGTTTTTCTTAGCGCGGTTTAGGTTGTGATTGACTAAATCATTACCCGATATTTTTACCGCTTCATAAAAATCTGACAGTGCAGCTGTGTCGTTTTTCGACATGATGCGTGCGATACCTCGATTACTTAAAGCGAAAGAAGTTAGCTCTCGGCGTTTATATCCGCGTACTTCGCTTGTATTAAGAAGCTTGATAGCTTCAGTACAAAGTGATTCTGCATCACTGAAGTTTTTAGACTTCACACTTGCTGCGCAACGATTGAATGCAAGTTCGTATTGGCTGTTTGAGTCAGTCGCTTGAGCTGTGCTATTTAACACTGCATCATATTGGCCTTGCATAATTGCTTGCGATGAATCTGAGTCGCTAATTACCATTAGTTTGTAGTCACTTTGATCAGCGATTGCAAAAGCTGAACATGTCAATAAAGAGCTAAGAGCAAGTCGTTTTAAAAGTGGTTTAAACATGATTGGTTTCCTCGTTAATCGCAGCATCGTTTGCTGATGAGTTAACTTTAGAGTAATCCATCTAAATCGACAAACGATTAAAATAAACCTGATAGATGAATTTTTTTAATCTATTCATATGTGAAGTACTTTTCATTGCCACAACAATGTCTTAGTGATTAAATAGGGTGTTTTTTGAACATAATGACTATTTAAAATGGATTTTTATGAAACGCTTGGCGCTTTACTCATCACTTATCTTTACAGCTCTTAACTTTAGCTCACTTAGTGTGGACATATGTCGCGCCAATGAGGCTAATACAGTAACTAACTCTGAAATTAATTGGTCTGAGCTTGCTATCAAAGATGTTGAAGCGGCTTATCAGTTATCGGTTATAAACCACCCTGGGATGCATGATGTGCGTAACTCTGGGTTTGTAAAACAGCTCGAAAAAGCAAAGCAAGAAGGCTTAAAGCTGGCTGTAAAAGCGCATAGTTCACAAGGTTTTTCTGCAGCTATTGCACGTTTTAGAACCATACTACAAGATGGTCATGCGGGAGCGGTTGATACCTTACCAAGTGAACTAAAGCCACAAAGAAGTTGGCCGGGCTTTTCAACTGTTTGGCGCGGTGATGCGTTGAAAGTGTATTACAGCGAACTAGATACAGTTGCCAAAGGCGATAAGCTCGTGAGCTGTGATAATACAGCAATTGATACTTTGCTAGTTGAGCGTGTTTTTCGCTATTACGGAGAAGTTGAACAACCCGGTAGTTGGTGGAACCATGGTTGGCGACTAACGATTGATGATGGAAATCCATTTTTGTCGCCTCTTGAGCGCTGCACTTTCGAAAAAGCCGACGGCTCTGCTTACAGCTTAAAGTTAAACTGGCGTATTAGGCCTGATACTGTCAGTGAAAATCTTAAAAATGCTTACAACGGCGATAAGTTACCAATTGAGCTTAATTGGCCTTTAGAGAATATTGCTTGGATCAGCATGCCAACTTTTGCACCCAATGAGCAGCAGCAAGCGGATTATCAAGCGATGCTGAGCGCTATTGAACAGCAACATGATAAGTTAATGCAAGCTAAAGCTGTGGTGCTTGATCTTCGTCATAATCAAGGTGGCTCATCGATGTGGAGTGAGCAAATAGCCTCAGCACTTTGGGGCAGTGAACAGTTTAAATATGGCCGCTATGAGTTACACAAAAATACCCAAGTGTGGTGGCGAACTTCTAAAGGTAATACTGACTATTTAGGTGATGTAGTCGCAAGCTATGATAAGGCTAGCCCGTGGTATCAATGGCTAAAGACGACCCACGAAAGTATGCAGGCGGCTTATGAAAAGGGTGAACATTATTATGTCGAGATACCTGCAGCAGAGCGACAAGCAATGCCAAAAAATGCCAGCAAATTTACTACACCGGTTTATGTGATTGTGCCAGGGCAATGTGCTAGCGCCTGTTTAGATGCACTGGATAGTTTTAAGCTGTTTGCAAACACACAATTAGTAGGCGCACCAAGTAGTACAGACTCTACCTATATGGAAGTGAGGCTCGAAACCTTACCTTCAGGCTTTGCTAAAGTCATTCTGCCGATAAAGGTCTATGTAAATAGACCACGTGAAAAAGGCTTTTATTATCAACCTGATATTAAATTCAATGAGCTTGAATGGACAACACAAGCGCTTGTTAAAATGATAGCTGAGTTGTAATTAAACAAGTTCTCCTTGCTTTTTTATATAATATGAATACGATCTGTATATGTT
>NZ_JAKEVN010000047.1:0-28139 GCF_022398505.1 Pseudoalteromonas sp. Isolate3
CAGATGGAATGCCCTTAAAGGATAAATAATGGAAAAAATAAGCATTTTTAATTTATAACTGAGGGCAAATTTAAAAGTACACAAAATAACGAACCATAGTCAACAAATTTTAAGTGTTTTAAAGGGAATTTATATGAAACTGTTCATTTTTTTATCGTTATCCATGATTTCATTATCATCTGCTGCTCATAGTGGACGAACAAATTCAGAAGGCTGTCACAATGACCGAAAAAATAGTGGCTATCATTGTCATGGCGTAAAGAAAAAAGCTTATACAAACAAATCTACTTCAGTAATCACACCTACTTCTCCACCAGTTCTAACAAGTTACAACAGAAAAGATTGGCCTCACTGGGTAGATGCAGACTCTGACTGCCAAGACACTCGAGCTGAGATACTGATCCGCGACTCTCGAGCTCCTGTAAAATTCAAAAGAAAGAAAGGCTGTAATGTTTCATGGGGCGAATGGTTAGATCCATATACTTTACAGGTTTTTACTAAAGCATCTGATTTAGACATTGATCATATAGTTCCTTTAGCTCATGCACATGAAACGGGCGCGGCCAACTGGACTCGAGAACAAAAGCGGGTTTTTGCGAATGATTTTGAAAACTTATTAGCAGTTGAAGATAATTCAAATCAAGCTAAAGGCTCTAAATCACCATTAGAATGGATGCCGGAAAATAAGGCATTTCACTGTGAGTATTTAGAAAAGTGGTTGAGGGTTAAAATTAAGTACAATCTATATCTTTCTGAGAGAGAATCTAAATTTGTGATGGGTAAAGTTTATGAATGTAGAGAGCTAGCGAAGTAACTAAATTTTACTAGCTTGCTATAATAAATAATGCGTTCTACGGAGTCTTAGACTTTTGTTCTTTGATAACTGTGAAAAAGTAGAGCGCATAACCTATCCAAGACATAAAAAATGATAGCAAAAACCAAATTAGTTTATGGATACCTTTCTCTTTGCTAGAGAACAAAGCAAGTAAGCAGGGCGCAATCACGAAAAAAAATGGGATTATTAAAATTATAATTTGCCATATACTGATACCACCAAGTTCCATTCTTAACTTCTTTTAATAATATTTTTAGAAGTACCAAATCCTACTACCAATTAAAAAAATTTCCTATAAATACGAGGACTAAGCATATAAGGCCTAATAGAATTATCAAGCCTTCTTGCTTCTCTCTCCATTTATCTGAACCAAGATTAAAGCAAGCTAGCCCTAACAGAAAAACTGGCCCACCTAAAAGTATGCTAACATTTTCGGTCAAAGCGCAGCTAGAGATCACTAAAAACAGCATCAAGACAATGTGCATTCTTTATCCACTTGTATTAAGGTGTTTTTAAAGTTAGTTGAGCGTTCAGCTTAAGTCTACGTGCTTTTTATTTCTGTTAGCACTTGAATTGTCTACCTAGTGACACAATATTCGATTCAGAAGCGAAAGCTTAACAATTGAAATGTGTACCAAACTGTGTACCAAAAGTGTTAAAGGTATTACCATGGCAGAACAAAAAGACATTACAAAACATGAATTTGGCTCAGATACGGGCAAGTTACTACATCTAATGATTCATTCTCTTTACTCTAATAAAGAGATTTTTCTACGTGAGCTTGTATCAAACGCCTCAGATGCGGCAGATAAATTACGTTTCCTTGCGCTTTCTAATGGCGATTTATATGAAAATGATGCGGAACTAAAAGTACGTATCAGTGCTGATAAAGAAGCAAACACGGTCACCATTACTGATAACGGTATTGGTATGAGCCGTGAAGATGTGATTAATTCACTAGGTACCATTGCAAAATCTGGCACTGCAGAGTTTTTCCAAAACCTAACAGGCGACCAAAGCAAAGATTCACAATTGATTGGTCAATTTGGTGTTGGTTTTTACTCAGCATTTATCGTTGCTGACAAAGTAACAGTGCGTACTCGTAAAGCAGGTGAAAGCCAAGGTATTGAATGGCAATCTGCAGGTGAAGGTGAGTACACATTACAAGAGATTGATAAACCATCACGCGGTACCGAAATTATTCTTCACCTTCGTGAAGACGAAACAGAGTTTGCTGATGAGTTCCGTTTACGTAGTATCGTAACTAAATACTCTGATCATATTTCGATTCCTGTTGAAATGTATAAAGCAGAAGTACCTGAATCTGAAGGTCCTGATGGCGAGAAGATTCCAGCACAGCCAGGCGAGTGGGAAGGTATTAACCGCGCGACAGCACTATGGACTCGTGATAAGTCAGAAGTAACAGACGAAGAGTACAAAGAGTTTTATAAGCATATCGGTCATGATTGGGAAGAGCCACTAAGCTGGGCACATAACAAGGTTGAAGGTAAAACAGAATACACTAGCCTGTTATACATCCCGAAAAAAGCACCTTTCGATTTATGGAACCGTGAGCGTCAATCAGGTTTAAAACTGTATGTGCAACGCGTTTTCATTATGGATGACGCAGAGCAGTTCATGCCAAGCTACCTACGTTTTGTGAAAGGTTTACTTGATTCAAACGACTTACCACTTAACGTGTCGCGTGAAATCTTGCAAGACAACAAAGTAACACAGGCAATCCGTAAAGGTTGTACATCGCGCGTACTTAAAATGCTCGAGCGCATGGCGAAAAACCGCGAAGAAGATTATCAATCTTTCTGGAACGAATTTGGTCAGGTGTTAAAAGAAGGCCCAGCGGAAGATATGGCAAATAAAGAAGCCATTGCTAAGCTACTGCGTTTCGCTTCTACACATACTGACGAAAGCACACAAAATGTATCGCTTGAACAATACATTGAGCGTATGAAGCCAGAGCAAGATAAGATTTACTATGTCGTTGCTGATTCATTCGCTGCAGCGAAAAACTCACCACACTTAGAGATCTTCCGTAAGAAGGGCATCGAAGTATTGCTACTAAGTGACCGTGTTGATGAGTGGATGATGAGCTACTTAACAGAGTTCAACGAAAAGTCATTCCAGTCAATTACCCGTGGTGACTTAGATTTAGGCAACATGGATGACGAAGAAACGAAAAAAGCGCAAGAAGAGTCAGAAAAAGAAGTTGCAGGCCTAGTTGAGCGCATTAAAACTGCACTAGGTGATAACGTTAAAGACGTACGCTTTACGCATCGTCTAACGGACTCTCCTGCATGTGTTGTTGCTGATGAGCATGATATGAGCTCACAAATGCAAAAGTTAATGGAATCAGTTGGTCAAACTGTGCCTGAGCAAAAGCCAATTTTTGAGCTTAACCCAGAGCATCAGCTTGTTAAACACTTAAATGTTGAACAAGATGAAGACAAGTTTGCCCAGTGGTCACAAGTACTTCTAGATCAAGCACTACTCGCTGAGCGCGGAACTTTAAAAGACCCTGCAGGCTTTGTAACTCGTTTGAATAATCTTATGCTAGATTTAAGCAAATAAGCGTTTTAGCATAATGAGTTGGAAAAGGGAGCAAGGCTCCCTTTTTTATTGCCGCTAATATAGGCAATTGGTATAAGTTACTTGAGGTATAGCCTTAGTTGTGGAAGAATTCAGGCTCTAAAAACAAAACTCCACTGATCGACCATTTTTAAGATTAGTATCACACAGAGGACAATGATATGCGCATTATTCTTTTGGGCGCGCCGGGTGCAGGTAAAGGTACTCAAGCTCAGTTTTTGATGGACAAATACGGTATTCCACAAATTTCTACGGGCGATATGCTGCGTGCAGCAATCAAAGAAGGTACACCACTTGGTCTTGAAGCTAAAAAAGTAATGGATGCAGGTCAATTAGTATCTGACGAAATTATTATCGGTCTAGTTAAAGAGCGCATCGCTAAGCCAGATTGCGAAAAAGGTTTCTTACTAGATGGTTTCCCTCGTACTATTCCTCAAGCAGATGCAATGAAAGAGAATGGCGTGGTAGTTGATCACGTTATCGAATTTGACGTTGCTGACGAAATCATCGTTGAGCGTATGGGCGGCCGTCGCGTACACCCTGGTTCTGGTCGTGTTTATCACGTTGTTTATAATCCACCTAAAGTTGATGGCAAAGATGACATCACAGGTGAAGATCTAATCATTCGTGATGACGATACTGAAGAAACAGTACGTAAGCGTTTAGGTATTTACCACGACCAAACTAAACCATTAGTTGATTACTACCAAGCTGAAGCAAAAGCAGGCAACACTCAGTACCACAAATTAGACGGTACTCAAGCTGTTGAAGCTGTTAGCCAACAACTTGGTGAGCTACTAGGTTAATTTACCTTTTAGAATCACAAAWAAAAAACCGCCTCTGGGCGGTTTTTTTGTGTCTGTCTCACTGCAAGTAAAATTGCGCTTTACAGTTTCTTTAATGCCGCAATGGCACCGTCGTAATCAGGCTCTTTTGATAAATTATCAACTAGCTGCTTATAAACGATGTTATGTTCTTTATCTAACACAAACACCGCACGGGTTAATAAGCCCATATCTTTGATAATCAAACCGTAGTTCTTACCAAAGTCACGCCACACTGAGTCAGACAAAGTCACCACTTTGTCGATATTTTCGGCTTTACAAAAACGCTTTTGTGCAAACGGTAAATCTGCGCTTAAGGTAAGCATAGCAACACTTGGGTACTCAGTAGCTACTTTTTCATTAAAGTGTTTGGTTTGAATACTACACACACCCGTATCTAAACTTGGCACTACGCTTAAAAGCACTGCTTGACCTTGGTAGTTATCTAGTGTGACAGGTGTAAAGCTGCCATCTACTACTTTAAAATTAGGCGCTTTTTGACCAACTTCAACACCTTGACCTAGTAAAGTGACCGGCTTAGATTGGGCAGAAACCTTACCTGCATCTAAACTATTTTCTGATAAATCACCAGCATAACTAAACGTGCATACAGCACCTAGTGCAAATATTAGCGGACGTAACATAATAAGATTCCTTCAAATTAACGCATTTAACATCAGTGTATTATACTCATAGAGTGGCTCAAAGGATTAGTACAATTTAAAATTGTAAATAACCAATAGTTTGATTAACATGTGTTCGTGAACCGATTTTTTATATAGAAAAATAATAATAAAGTTACTGGCACTAGTTAGTATCTAGTTAAAAGTGCGTATTTAGAGAGAAGGTATGTCAACATCGGTATTAGTTTGTGATGATTCAAAGTTAGCACGTCGACAATTAGCGCGCTCTTTACCCGATGATTGGGATATTAAAGTTGAGTTCGCTGAAAATGGTGTGCACTGTATTGAGCAGATTAAAAAAATTCAGCCAGAAATTCTATTTCTCGATTTAAACATGCCTGAAATGGATGGCTATGAAGTGCTTCAAGCCATTCAAGAACAGGACCTTCATGTTCTCACCGTGGTTGTGTCTGGTGATATTCAACCTAATGCGCATCAACGAGTGCTAGAGTTAGGTGCCATCGACTTTATTCAAAAACCTTGCTCTGCGGAAAAGCTCGCTAATATCATCGAACACCATGGTATTAAAGATAAAGCCATGCGTGAGCGCCTTGCTAATAAGCTAGGTGAGCAAGTTGACCCTGATGTCCGTGATATCTATCAAGAGCTCACTAACGTCGCTATGGGGCAAGCAGGGGACTTATTAGCGCGTCTTCTTAATGTATTCGTAAAGCTGCCTATCCCTAATGTAAATGTATTAGAAGTAAATGAGCTTGATATGGCTCTGCGCTCTATTGATGCTAATGCAACTACATCGGGTGTATGCCAAGGTTTTATCGGCGGTGGAGTATCTGGCGAAGCATTACTACTTTTAAACGATTCAAGTTTTAAAGAAATCGCGTCATTGATGAATTACGAAGGTGAGCTAAACGATAATGTCGAGCTTGAGCTGTTAATGGATGTGAGCAACATTCTGATCGGTGCGATTTTATCAGGGCTTTCTAAACAGCTCGATATGCGTTTTAGCCAAGGTCATCCTGTGGTGCTAGGGCAGCATTGTGATGTCACCGATTTAGTAAAAGCCAATAAATCTCGCTGGCAACGAACACTGGCGATTGAGATCAGCTATGGCATCGAAAATCACAATATTAACTGTGATTTGATGTTGCTGTTCACTGAGGACTCACTTAAAACCCTTAAGTACAAAGTAGCTTATTTATTAGAAGACTAAACTATGCCTGCAGCCGATTTTAATATGAATGAACTCCATTGGTTAATGGATATGTTTAATACCGTTGATGTAGGCCTAGTAGTGCTCGATAGAGACTACAAAGTATGCATCTGGAATGGTTTTATGGAAAACCATTCAGGCTTGCTACCAAGCGCGGTGAAAGATAAAGATCTGTTTGATTTATTTCCATCAATTGATGAAAAGTGGTTTCGCAGTAAATCAGAGTCTGTGTTCATACTAAATAATCGTTCATTTACTATTTGGGAGCAGCAGCCATATATTTTCCGTTTCAAAAACTACCGCCCAATTACCGGTAAAGCGGATCATATGTATCAAAATGCTACCTTTATTCCGCTGACAACGACCACAGGTGAAGTGTCGCATATCTGTATCATTATTTATGATGTAACGGATGAAGCTGTAAACAAAAAAGAGCTAGAAGAAGCCAACAGTAAGCTTGAACAAATGAGTCGAACAGATGCGCTGACTAAACTGACCAACCGTGGTTATTGGGAAGAAAAATTACGTAAAGAGTATATGCGTATTGTTCGCAGTGGCGGGTGTAGCAGTTTGTTGATGTTTGATATTGATCATTTTAAAAAGGTTAATGATGAGCATGGCCATCGCGGAGGTGATGAGGCGTTGCGTCATATTGCTGACCTTCTGCGTAAGACTTTGCGTGAAACCGATTTAGCTGGCCGCTATGGTGGTGAAGAGTTTGCGGTAACCTTGCTAGATACTGATCATGAAGGTGCGCATATTTTTGCTGAGCGATTAAGAACACTGATTGAGAACTCATCAATATACTTTGATGGCAAACAAATTCAACTGACGGTCAGTATTGGTTTTGCCTGCTTTGACGAAAAGTTTGATCGCTACGAAAAGTGGGTTGAAGCGGCAGATAAAGCCTTGTATCACTCTAAAGAAAATGGCCGTAACATGGTTACTGCTTATACAGATTTATAAAAAGGGGCAAAAGCCCCTTTTTTATACTAATTTTCTTAAGATTTTGCCGATTAAATGCCAAGTGGCGGTAAAACGAGAATA
Organism: Pseudoalteromonas sp. Isolate3; assembly: GCF_022398505.1. Classification (NCBI taxonomy): domain Bacteria; kingdom Pseudomonadati; phylum Pseudomonadota; class Gammaproteobacteria; order Alteromonadales; family Pseudoalteromonadaceae; genus Pseudoalteromonas; species Pseudoalteromonas sp. Isolate3. The sequence goes on from NZ_JAKEVN010000047.1 coordinate 7,165, forward strand.
TCTGTTTTAAGTAGCTTCATGACCTTTTCAGCAGTATTACCAATTAAATGACCTTTAATACCTGTATTACCAACCGAGCCCATAATCACTAAATCAGCATTTAATTTTGCTGCAACACTTGGAATCACTTGTTCAACCACACCAGCTTTGATTTTTAGTTTTTCTTTTAAGTCGTGCGCTTCAATTAAGGTACGCTGCGCGACGGGGAGTTTTTCAAAAGCATTTGTCACTTGTTCATCTGAAAATACAATGCCTAAATCACGTAAAAATGGTGACACGTGCACGGTATAACACGCATAAAATTCGCTTTCGTAGTCTTTAGCATAGGCCAAACCTGCTTTAATAATTGCCTCGTTTAAACAGTATTTAGTGGCTTTTTCGCTGCCTAAATCAAGAGCCGCGAGTACATTGGTATTGTTACGCCATTTGTTATCGGCGGCTAGGTAAAGGGGGAGTGGGCTAAAACGGATAAGCTGCCAATCTAGTTCGCTAAATTGCGTTTCTTCGTCAATGTGACGGGTTTTAATCACCATATCATAGTTTGACGTATCAAGCTCATTTGCAAGCCACTGTACTGGGCTTTCATGCCACAGGTTTTGCAATGTATAACTGCCGTCATCTAGATGCTCACTGATCAGAGGGCTAAGCGCTGCACGGACTTTAGCGAGTTCTTTGTCTTGTATCGCAAGCGCTTCATCTGGTGGAATAGAGAATAAAATGTTATTGGTATCTTCATAACTAAAAGCAACAAGATCAATATGCTTAACGCCTTTGGCTTTTTGCTTTGCATGTAAAATAGACGTTTTAGCATCGGCTATTGAGTCGATGATCACCAGTATTTTTTTATTCATTTTGGCTACTCTGTTGTGTGTCGGGTATCACTGCTTGGGCATTCACCCAGTAATGAAACTTCACCTGTTGAGGTTTCTTGTTCCAGTTTTACCTTAAAGCCCCATAGCCTGTAAAGGTGTTTTAGCACTTCATCTTTTGATTTAGCTAAGGGAATATTGTTATGGGGGACATAGCGCAGAGTTAATGAACGATCTCCTCTGATATCAACGTTATAGACTTGAATATTTGGCTCGAGATTACTTAAGTTATATTGAGCCGAAAGCGTTTCACGAACTTGTTGATAACCTAGCTCATCATGAATTGCCCCCACATTAAGAGTCGGTTCTTTTTCATGGTCAATAATGGTAAATAATTTAAAATCACGAATTATTTTCGGCGATAAAAACTGGCTTATAAAGCTCTCGTCTTTAAAGTTTTGCATTGCGAAATGCAGCGTCTCTAACCAATCGCTGCCTGCATATTCAGGGAACCACTTTTTATCTTCATCAGTTGGGTTTTCACACATTCTGCGGATATCAACCATCATGTTAAAGCCAAGGGCATAAGGGTTTATACCTGAATAATAGTTACTGTTGTATGGTGGTTGATACACTACATTTGTATGGCTTTGTAAAAACTCGAGCATAAAGGCATCTGTGAGTTTTCCTTCATCGTAAAGGTGGTTCAAAATGGTGTAATGCCAAAATGTTGCCCAGCCCTCATTCATAACTTGAGTTTGTTTTTGTGGATAAAAATATTGAGAAATCTTACGAACAATACGGATGACTTCCCGTTGCCATGACTCAAGCAGCGGGGCATTTTTCTCGATGAAGTACAAAATGTTTTCTTGTGGCTCATCAGGAAAGCGGCGCTCACGCTTTTTAGACTCTTGCTGTGAGGTTGGAATAGTACGCCAAAGTTCATTCACTTGTGATTGTAGGTAATCTTCACGTTCTTGTTGGCGCTTTTGTTCTTCATACAGTGAAATTCGTTGCGGGCGCTTGTAACGGTCTACACCATAATTCATAAGGGCATGACATGAATCAATCAGGTTTTCGACCTCGGTAATGCCGTATTTTTCTTCGCATTTAGCTATGTAATTTTTTGCAAATAACAAGTAATCGATAATTGAGCTGGCATCGGTCCAGGTTTTAAATAAGTAATTACCTTTAAAAAACGAGTTGTGGCCATAGCAAGCATGAGCCATTACCAAAGCTTGCATTGGTAGGGTATTTTCTTCCATTAAATAAGCAATACAAGGGTCTGAGTTAATAACAATTTCATAAGCGAGGCCCATTTGTCCTCGTTTATAGTTTTGTTCTGTTTGAATGAATTTTTTACCATACGACCAGTGGCTGTAGCCAATCGGCATCCCTACACTGGAATAGGCATCCATCATTTGTTCTGCGGTGATCACCTCAATTTGATTTGGGTAGGTATCGAGTTTATAAATTTTCGCAACCCGCTCAATCTCAGTTTGATACTCTGCTAATAAATCAAATGTCCAATCAGGACCGTCACTAATACGTTTATCGGCCATACTTTACCTCACTCGCAAGGCTATGCGGCGCCTTGCTGCTGACGATTCTTTTTAAATAATTCACGGAAAATAGGGTAAATGTCCTCAACGCCCCGGATATGTTGCATTGCAAAATTGTCGTGGGTTTGCGCTATCGACTGATACTCTCGCCACAAGCTTTGATGGGCACGGGCTGTAATTTCGATGTAGGCGTAATAGCGCACCGCCTTTAGTAGTTTATTACGTAAAATTTCGCCACAGTTCGGTGAGTCGTCTGCCCAGTTGTCGCCATCAGAGGCTTGTGCTGCATAAATGTTCCACTCTTCTGGGTTGTAGCGATCAGCGATAATTTCGTTCATTAGCTTTAATGCGCTCGATACAATTGTGCCACCCGTTTCCTGAGAATAGAAAAACTCTTGCTCATCTACTTCTTTCGCTTGGGTATGATGGCGAATATAGACGACTTCTATATTTTTGTAGCTGCGGGTTAGAAATTGATAAAGCAAAATATAAAAGCGTTTTGCCATATCTTTAGTAGCTTGGTCCATCGAACCTGAGACATCCATTAAGCAAAACATCACTGCTTTGCTTGTAGGATGTGGCTGTTTTTCATAATTACGAAAACGTAGGTCATAATTATCAATAAATGGCACTGCGTTAATGCGACTTTGTAGTTCCTCAATTTGACGTTCGAGTAACGCAATGGCAGCTTTGTCTGGTTCTTCCTCTGCTTTTAGCAGCGCTAACTGACCTTCAAGCTCAGCAAGGTGGCGCTTTTTGCCTGCGGTCATTGCTACTCTGCGAGCAAGTGAGCCTTGTAATGAGCGCACTATATCAATATTGCTTGGCATGCCATCATTACAAAAACCTGCACGATGGGTTTTCATTTGTACGAGTTTATCTAGCTGATTTTGTTGTAGGTTAGGCAGTTCAAGATCTTCGAACAGTAAGTCTAAGTATTCATCCTTTGAAATAGAGAATACAAAGTCATCTTGTCCTTCACCCGAGTCACTGGCTTCACCTTCGCCACTGCCTCCACCTTGACCAGCCCCTTGCGGCCGCTTGATTTTATCGCCCGTAGAGAATTGATCATTACCTGGGTGGATTTGTTCGCGGTCACCGCCACGTCCTTGATGAAAAATAGGTTCACTGATATCACGTTGCGGAATAGAAATACTCTCGCCGCTGGTAGTATCGGTTACGCTACGCTTATTAATGGCATCAGATACCGCTTCTTTAATCTGTTTCTTATAACGCCTGATGAACCGTTGACGATTCAAGGTACTTTTGTTTTTTCCATTCAGGCGTCGGTCAATAAAATGCGCCATAACAACCCCCTTAAAACAAACGTTTTTTACTGCGATTTTCTAACGCGTAAATACCATTCAGAAAGTAAACGTACTTGTTTTTGGGTATAGCCTTTCTCAACCATACGATTGACAAAGTCTTCGTGTTTTTTCTGATCTTCAGCCGAGGTTTTCGCATTGAAAGAAATAACAGGCAGTAGGTCTTCAGTGTTTGAGAACATTTTTTTCTCAATAACAGTGCGAAGTTTTTCGTAACTGGTCCAAAGCGGGTTCTTGCCTTGGTTGTGTGCACGCGCACGCAATACAAAGTTGACAATTTCATTACGGAAATCTTTAGGATTTGAAATACCCGCAGGTTTTTCAATCTTCTCAAGCTCTGCATTGAGTGCTGCACGGTCAAATAGCTGGCCTGTATCTGGGTCACGATATTCTTGATCTTGGATCCAGAAATCTGCATAAGTGACGTAACGGTCGAAGATGTTTTGTCCGTATTCAGAATAAGATTCTAAATACGCCGTTTGTAACTCTTTACCGATAAACTCAACGTACTGAGGAATGAGGTAACCTTTTAAGTGGCTTAAGTAACGCTCCTCAACATCGGCAGTAAACTGCTCACGCTCAATTTGCTGCTCCAGCACATAGAATAAGTGCACGGGGTTAGCAGCTACTTCTGTGGTATCGAAGTTAAATACCCGCGATAGAATCTTAAACGCAAAGCGGGTAGATAGCCCTGTCATGCCTTCATCAACACCGGCGTAGTCGCGGTATTCTTGATACGACTTAGCTTTAGGGTCGGTGTCTTTTAAGCTTTCGCCATCATAGACTCGCATTTTTGAATAAATGCTTGAGTTTTCTGGCTCTTTAATCCGCGAAAGTGTGGTAAATTGCGCCAGTGTCTTTAATGTGCCGGGTGCACATGGTGCATCATGTAACTCACTGTTTTCAATTAGTTTATTGTAAATTTTAACTTCTTCAGACACACGTAAACAATAAGGTACTTTGACGATGTAAACACGGTCTAAAAATGCTTCATTATTTTTGTTGTTCTTAAATGTTTGCCACTCAGATTCATTTGAGTGAGCTAATATCATGCCATTAAACGGTAGGGCACTAATACCTTCTGTGCCGTTGTAGTTGCCTTCTTGAGTGGCTGTAAGCAGTGGGTGTAGCACCTTGATTGGCGCTTTAAACATTTCCACAAACTCCATTAAGCCTTGGTTTGCTAAGCAAAGGGCACCAGAGTATGCATATGCATCAGGGTCGTTTTGCGCAAAGTGCTCTAGCTGGCGAATATCTACTTTACCTACCAAAGCTGAAATATCTTGATTGTTTTCATCGCCCGGTTCTGTTTTGGCAATTGCGATTTGATTTAAAATTGATGGGTAGCGCTTAACTACTCTGAATTGGCTAATATCACCATTAAACTCACTTAAGCGTTTTGCAGCCCATGGTGACATCACTGTTTTTAAATAACGTGGCTTAATACCGTATTCTTTTTCTAAAAGCTCAGCGTCTTCATTTGGGTCAAATAACGCTAGAGGGTGGTCGTTGACGGGCGAGCCTTTTATTGAGTAAATTGGTACTTGTTGCATTAAATATTTAAGCTTTTCAGCAATTGATGATTTACCACCACCTACTGGGCCAAGTAAATACAGCACTTGCTTACATTCTTCTAAGCCCTGCGCAGCATGCTTTAAGTAAGAGACGATTTGTTCAATGGCATCTTCCATACCATAAAAATCGTGAAATGCAGGGTAGCGTGCAACTACGCGATTTGAAAACAGCCTGCTTAAGCGCGCATCGGTCGATGTGTCGATAATTTCCGGCTCACCGATCGCCATCAATAGACGTTCAGGTGCGCTGGCATAAGCTGATTTATCCTTCTTACAGATTTCGAGAAATTCCTCAATACTGTATTCTTCTTCTTGCGCTGCTTCGTATCGTGATTGGTAATGCTCAAAAATACTCATAGAGACCTCCGAAAACCCGCTAAAATGACGTGTAATTAGATTAAGAGAAAAGCAAAGGCTAATTAAAGCTTAGTCACGATTTTGAATTTTTGCGCAAGAAAATTAAGAATTTAATTGAAAAAAGCTCATCTTGATTACGCTTTTTGGCTGAGGACTTGGCTGCGACTTAGAGGGGGCGTGCAATGGCAATAAAAAAGACGCCGAAGCGTCTTTTTTGGATTACTGTTAGTAACAGAAGATTAAGCGAAGTTAGCGTTCGCGAAGTCCCAGTTAACTAATGCCCAGAAACCTTTTAGGTAATCTGGACGAACGTTACGGTAATCGATGTAGTAAGCGTGTTCCCAAAGATCCACAGTTAGGATTGGTGTAACACCTTCATCAGTTAATGGAGTTGCAGCATTTGACGTGTTTACGATATCAAGTGTGCCGTCAGCTAGTTTAACTAACCAAGTCCAGCTTGAACCAAAGTTGTTTACTGCTTTATCGTTTAACGCTTCTTTGAATGCGTCGAAAGAACCCCATTTAGCATTGATCGCGTCAGCGATTGCGCCAGTAGGCTCGCCACCACCGTTTGGAGATAGGCTGTTCCAGTAGAAAGTGTGGTTCCAGATTTGTGCAGCATTGTTAAATACGCCACCTTCTGAAGAACATACGATTTCTTCTAGAGATTTGTTTTCGAATTCTGTGCCTGGGATCAGACCGTTTAATTTCACAACGTAAGTGTTGTGGTGTTTACCGTGGTGAAACTCTAGAGTCTCTTTTGAAATATGTGGCTCTAATGCATCGATTGCGTATGGTAGTGACGGTAGTTCAAATGCCATTTTTTATCTCCATCTTCTTGGTTGATAGTCCACTCAGTTATAGGTAATAGCAAGGTAAACAGCGTACTTCCCTATACCAAGTGGTATTATAGTGTTACTATAATTGTTGAGTATTTTACTCAAGTTTTAGCAAACAGCAATGCTATTGCTAAAGACTATTTAAAATTGTGGCTACGAATGCCGATTTTAAGTTATATATCTGAGGCCACAGTGAAACTTTTTCAAGGCCAATGTAGTAAGCCAATGTCTTTTTTGAGGTTGTAAATGGAAACCATCGATAAAATTAAACAGCAAATTTCTGAAAATCCAATCCTTCTTTACATGAAGGGATCACCAAAGTTACCTAACTGTGGTTTTTCTTCACAAGCATCACAAGCACTTATGGCATGTGGTGAGCAGTTTGCTTACGTTGACATTCTACTTAACCCAGACATCCGTGCAGAGTTACCTGCATACGCAAACTGGCCAACATTCCCACAACTTTGGGTAGAAGGCGAGCTTATCGGTGGTTGTGACATTATCATCGAAATGTTTCAGCGTGGTGAATTACAACCACTAATTACTGAAACAGCTGCAAAGTACAAAGAAAAAGACGCTGAATAATCGAATTTAGTGTAGAAAAAAGCCGCTGATTGCGGCTTTTTTTATACCAATATTATTGCTTATAGGTATTATGCGGGTAATAAAACATGCACGCTTAAGCCACCTTGCTCGCGGTTGTGTAAGCTAATTTGCCCGTGGTGTGCTTCAACTATTTCTCTGCAAAGTGCTAAACCTAGGCCACTACCAGTTGTCTTGGTTGAATAGAAGGGGATAAGCGCATTAGCCATCACAGCTTCACTCATGCCTTTGCCTTTGTCGCTCACTGTGATGTGAGTGCCGTTTGCTTCTTGTTGCACAGTTAAATTGATATCTTCAGGGTTAGAACCTGATTCATAGGCATTTTTTAATAGGTTGATCAGTAATTGTTCTAGTTGTGTGTGATCAGCTTCAGTTGTTACACCCTCATCAAGTGATACATCAACCTGCCACTGGCTTTTTAGCTGTTCAATAAGAGTATGCCAGTTAACCGTCGATAGTTGCGGTGTTGGTAACTTGGCAAATTTGCCATAACCTTGCACAAACTCATTAAGATGCTTGATGCGGTCCTCAATGGTAGTAAAGACCCGCTTCAAGCGTGGCTCGTCGACTTCTTTAGTTAATAACTGAGCGCTATGAAGCATGGATGACATTGGGCCGAGTGAGTTATTCAGCTCATGACTAATGATGCGAATGACTTTTTTCCACACTTCAACTTCTTGGCGGCTTAGCTCGCGAGTGAGCTGTTTAAATACAAACAGTTGGTGAAACTGATTATTAAGTAATAATCGGCCTGTCGCCATATGCCAAGTTTGCGATTCTTGGTCTTCTTTATCAAGGGTAAATAAACCATCGACCCCTTTGTGAATCGCGCGCGTTAATTGCTCACAGCTAGATTCTAAAAAGTGTTCAAGTTTAGCGCCTTCAAGAGCTGATTTAGCATCGAGTAAGCTGCGTGCACTGTGGTTGCTATAAACGATAAAACCTTGGTCGTTAGTCAAAAGCACTGCTTGTGGCGAGCTTTGTAAAACTTTATCGAGCATCAGCTCTCGTTGATATATCCATTGTTTTTCTTGGCGAAGCTGTTTTGCAGTTTGGTTATAAAGCCGACATAAATCGCCAAGCTCATCACTGCCCTCATATGCTAATAATGTAGCCAGCTCGCCATCTTTAAAATTAAGTAGCCCGGTTTCGAGAGAGTTCATTCCATCAATGAGCGGGGCAGATAACTGGGCGGCAAAAAGAGCACTTATCAACACGCATGCAAGTAGAGCTAAAATGCTGTAAAACAAGCTTATGCCCGAAAAGTAACAAACCAATATCAGCGGCAATACAGACGCTGTAATACATAAGGTTATGATTTTATATCGAAACGAAAAACGCTGTGTTGTCATTAATAATCAATCTTAAATTTATCAAGTCTACGATAAAGGGCTTGGCGACTTAATCCAAAATGACGAGCCACTTTCGCAATAACACCTTGGTACTCGCGCATGGCAAGTTCAATCTCTTGCTTGCTTGGCTCTGTTCTTGTTTGTGCGGGGCTATTTACTTCAACTTGTAAGCCAAAATCGGCAAGCTCAATCATCCCTGTGGGCTTTAAAACCCCAGCACGTTTACAGGCATTTTCAAGTTCGCGAACATTACCAGGCCAGCTGTGGGCAAGTAGGGCTTTTTCTGTGCTGAGTGAGAATGCTCGCTCAGGTAAAAAGTGTGCGACCAAAGCTAAAATGTCATCTGGGCGATCAGCAAGGCTTGGCAAATTTAACTCAATGACATTCAAACGGTAGTAAAGATCTTCACGAAACTGACCAGTTTTAATTGCATGACTTAAATCTTCATTGGTTGCTGAAATTACCCTAACATTCACTTTGCGTGTTTGTGTTGAACCTAAGCGTTCAAATTCGCCGGTTTGTAAAATGCGTAATAGTTTCATTTGCCCAGACAGTGGCAAGTTACCAATTTCGTCTAAAAATAGGGTGCCACCATCGGCGGCTTCAAAACGACCAATACGCTGTTTAGTAATTCCTGTATACGCACCGGCTTCTGCACCAAATAGCTCAGCTTCGATCAGTTCGCTTGGCAGGGCGCCAGCATTAACAGTGATAAAGGGTTTGTCTGCTAATAATGAATTAGCCTGAATTATTTGTGCAATTCGCTCTTTGCCACTGCCGTTAGGACCTGTGATAAGCACCGAAATATCCGATTTAGCAACTTGAATTGCAAGATTAACAATGTGCTCCATAGCGGTACTTTTATATATAAGACCCACTAAATTAGCGTTATGCACAGATGCATCACGTTCTTGCTGGTGGCGGGTAAAGGTTTCGTTTTGTTGTTTTACTTTACCCAGCTCTATCAGGTTATTTACACAGGTAAGTAACTTGGTATCGTCCCATGGTTTCGGTAGATAATCAGCTGCACCCGCTTTTACGAGTTCAACGGCTGTTGACAGCTCAGTCCATGCGGTAATCAAGATAATTGGTAAATGAGGGTTAATGTCTCGTAAGGCATAAAAGAGCTCTTTGCCTTCTTCGCCTGAGGTTGTGTCGGCGGTAAAGTTCATGTCTTGAATAACAAGCGCAATACGTTGATATTGCACAGCTTGAATTGCCTCAAGAGGATTGCTTGCTGTAACGACCTCAAAATCGTGAATTTCAAGTAATAATGACAACGCATCCAAGATGGCTGGGTTATCATCGACGATAAGTATTTTTTCCATATAATTGTTTTAGTTATTTTCCTAATAAGGGTGCAAGATAAATGCTACACTGTAAATCCAGTGTAGCATAGGTTGGGAGAACTAAATTGTTCGAGTTGCAATGCTCGGAGAGATGTTCGCCGCCCGTTTTGCTGGAGCAAGTACTGCCAACAGACTCATAATAAATACTGCTAATGCTGTTACTAGCACGTAGCTAATATCAAGTTGAGCAATTGAGAAATGCTGCATCAGCACCTGGCCTAAATATATGGCAGCAATAACGCCAATCACTAAACCAACTACACATATCATGGCATTTTCAACTAAGAAGTAGTTAATAATGGCTGATTTTCTTGCACCTAAAGCGCGGCGAGTACCAATCTGTTTTGTACGTTTACTGATATTAAATAAGGTAAGTCCGAAGATACCCAGTGCAGTTACTAACACTAAGATTGCAATGAGTACAACCAGCATTCTCATCATTAATGTGTCTTCAGCCATGTACTGTTCTTTATCATCATCTAAACCACGGATACGAGAAATAACACGTTTGTTGTAGTTTTTAAGCATGGCCTCTTCAACACGATTCATAACTGATTGACGTTGACCTGGCTCAGTTCTGACCACAAAACGTGCATTTGTACCTGGCTTGATGAAAGGTAGCAGTGCTACGTTATCTGGGCGGCTGTCTTTTAGCCATGGACCTTTCATAAGATCAATAACACCAATAATTTTCATTGGAATGTCACCAAAATAAACTGTTTGACCTAAACCATTTCCGTCAGGGAATAGCTCATCAACTAGGGCTTTAGTTACAACAGTTACTTTTGACAGTTCATCATAGTTATCGGTCACGATGACTTCATCTTCGGTGTAGTTACGCCCAGCAATGAGCTTAACACCGTAGGTATTAATGCCATGCTCATCGATAAACATGTAAGACGTACGGACGGATTTACTCTCTTCAGGTGCAGGCTTTAAACTAAAATCTGACGAAGATCCACTGCCTGAAAGCGGTGTATTACTAGAGTAAGCCGCATCAACTACACCTGGGATTTGACGGAGCATAGTTTCATCTAGCTCGTACTGCTGAGATGGAGACACGTCTTTGCCAAACATCATGACATTAAAAACGAAAATATCTTCTTCAGGGTAGCCTGTTTCTTGGCTTAAGTAGCTGACCCTGTCTTGAATAATAAACGCGGCATTACTGACAATCGCAGTGGTGATGGCAATTTGTATCAGTAATAAAATAGCGCCAACTTTTGAGCGGCATAAGGCGTGAAAGATAGGTTTAATTTCTAACATAGGTGTCTTCCTTATTGGCTCTTAAGATAAATAGCAGGGTTGGTTTTACACACTAGCCATGCAGGGTAAAGGCCAGCAATAATACAGGTGGTAATTGCAATCACTGGCGCGCTTAATAGCATGCTTAAATCCATCGTGGCTAAGCTTTTGTAGTAGCTATAGCTATGGCGTACGCCTAATAAACCTATTTGTGCCAAAATAATACCGAAGATGCCACCCAAGAAGCCTAACATTGCCACCTCAACGATATGTTGAAAGAAGATTTGGCGCTTACTGGCGCCTAATGCGCGGCGTACACCCACTTCAGGAGCACGACGTAAAAACTTCGCCAGTAATAAGCCTAAAATATTAGCAAGGCACACGGCTAAAAACATAAAACTTAGGCCGACTAAAATTTCGTTGTCTTCACTGACAACATTGTTGTATTGCATCCACTCATTTACATCGCGCAAGGTGGCCGTTAGTTTTTCACGATTAAAACGACCGAGCTTTTGTTGCTCTTGCATATAGGCCATCAAAAAGTCTTGGTAAGCTTGTTTTTCTGCAGATGTTTTTAGTTCAACCCAAAACTGCAACCACACCATTTCTGAATTTAGTTTGTCGTTAAAGGTGTTGGTTTTTTCATGTTTCCAACCATTGGTATTACCCCAATTTTCAAGCTCGCGGGCTTTCATTAGGCTAAATGGTAAAAACAGTTGTTCGGTTTTATTAAATGCGCCGTTATTAAGGTCATAGTATTTTGTGGTGATATCCCAATCATCAATCACGCCAATAACTTCATAACTGGCATCATCTAGATAAACCATTTTACCTACGGGGTTTTGACCTGCGAAAAGCTTGTCGTTTAGATCTTTATTAATCACCACTACAGGGGCTGCATCTGCTTCTTGTTGCTCAGTCCACACTCCACCATAAATAAACGATAAGTTAAACATATCGAAAAAGTCAGGAGTGGTTAGGCGCGCTTGACCAATAAATGGTTTTACTTTGTCTGAGTCTAAATAAACCGAAAAACCCGTTCTTACCATAGTGACGCGTTTACCACCGGCTTTTGCTTTATTAAGGTTGACTGCATCTTGATAAGTTAATTGCAGTGGCATGTTATCGACTGTCCACCAAGTACGGCCTTCATCCATGGTTTGTAACTGCACAGAATAAAGGCTGCTACTTTTTTCAGGAATAGGATCTGCCGACATCATGTGATACACAGATAAACTTGTCATGGTTACGCCAATACCAATAGCAATGGCCAATACCATTAAAAAGCTTACAAGTGGCGTGCGCTTAAAGCTGCGCCAGCTTAAATCTAAATAATGAAGGAACATGGTTATACTCCAGCCGCTTTGAGATTTTGGGTACCTTGATATAAGGTGAAGTCAGCTAGCTGGCCGTCAACAACTTGGATATTGCGTGGGGCTCTGCGCGCAAGTTCTGGATCATGGGTTACCATGATGATGGTTGCGCCGTCACGGTTGATTTGCTCAAGTAGTTCCATTACTTGGCGTGCCATTAAGCTATCTAAATTACCCGTCGGCTCATCGGCAAGTAAAAAGCGAGGCTCACCGGCTAGTGCTCTGGCAATGGCCACACGTTGTTGTTGACCACCAGAAAGTTGTTGCGGTAAGTGTTTTGCTCGTGAAGCTAAACCAACTTGCTCAAGGCATTGCTCAATACGGCGTTTACGCTCAGCGGCTTTAATGCCACGATAACGCAATGGCACTTCAATATTTTCATATAAGTTCAAGTCAGGGATGAGGTTAAAACCCTGGAATATAAAACCAATTTTTTGATTTCGTAGATCAGCGCGTTGGTTGTCATTTAGTTTCCCCACATCAATACCATCTAACATGTACTGGCCTTCGCTAAATGGCTCCAACATACCTGCGATGTTTAAAAAAGTGGTTTTACCCGAGCCACTTGGGCCAGTTACTGCAATAAATTCACCTTCATCTACTTGTAGGTTGAAGTCGCGAAGGGCATGAGTTTGTACCATGTCAGTTTGATACACTTTGCTGATGTCGTTCATTGTAAGCATGTTGATTTTTCCTTTTATTTGTTAACGTAAAACCAGTGTGGATGCTTTTTTAAAGCGGTCGTAATTCGAGATGATTAGCTTATCGCCAGGCTCTACGCCTTCTATTATCTCGACAGCATTGATACTGCTAGCACCGGTTTTTATATCGATTAAATAAGCCATGTCACCTTCAACTTTATAAGCCTGGGTGCCACCTTGCTGTAAGAATGCACCGCGTTTTACTTGCAATACATCATCGCGATTCTCTAATAAAATACGTGCGGTTAAGCGTTGGTTTTGGCGAATACCAGAAACCTCACTGTCAAAGCGTACGCGGGTAGTTACCTCGCGATTATTCACCTCCGGTGAAATAGCCGATAAGGTTCCTGTTACATGACGGGCACCTAAAGTCAGTTCAACTTGCATACCAAGACCTAGCTCATTGGCATAGCTTTCTGGTACTTGTAGTTCAGCTTCAAAGTTACTTAAATCCACCAAAGTCATTAATGGTTGGCTTTGTGTAACGGCTTCTTTTTGCTGCACTAATAAGTTACCAACAATACCGCTTACACTGGCAGTAATTGTGAGTTCATTCACCTGCCTAAATAAGTCATCAACGATGAGTTGCTGACGCGTCAGATCGCGCTCTGCAGCTTTTAGTTCAAATGCGAGGGTATCTTTAGCTAAGCTGACTTCTTGCTCTGCATGTTTAAAGGAAAGTTTAGCGCGGGCCAAGTCATCAACGGCTTTTTCTAAATCTATTTGGCTGATTAAATGTTTTTCGATAGAGAGTTTAGCTCGGCGGTTTTCTCTGTCTGCGGCATTTAGTTCAACCTGTGCTAAATCAAGGGCTTTAGTAAGGCTTAGTTTTTGTCGACGTGCTTCAAGTTGCTTGCGTTGTAGTTCACCTTCTAATCGTGCTAATACTGATTGTTGCTGTTTTAATTCGTTAGTAAGCTCAGGGCTGGTTACGGTGGCGATTACTTCGTTTACTTCAACGCTGTCACCGGCTTTTACTTTTAAATCAACAAAACCTCGTTCAGGGCTATAAACTTTTGGCGCATTAGCTGCAACGATTTTACCGCTCGCTGCCACATCTCTAGTAAGCGTCTTTTGGCTTACTTCACTAATTTGTAGGCTTGCTGCATCAACCGAAATGCTGCCATCGCTACTGGCAAACAATGCTTGAAAGCCAAGCGCACCAACAAGTATTACACCTACTGCTAATATAAGTGGTTTCTTAATGGTGTTTTTTTTAGCCACAGTAATATCTTGGGCACTGGTATCCTTTATCATCATAACTCCTTACGATTCTCAAAACATACAATCATGAAGCCAACGGCAATCATGGTAAGCGGAGAAGCCATAAACAAACTGATAGTGAACATTTTGAAATCCTTAATTTCGCTGATGACTTATCTATACCATTAGCGTGCCAATTATTAAGTTGCTGATAATATTGTTTTTTTATTTGTTTTGATGAGTAGATGTCTGTCCGCGGACAGAAAAAGTGTCCGCTGCGGACACTTTTAAATTGCTGATTATTGACGCGAGGGTAAAGAAAGTCAGTCATTGCGACTAAGGTCGGCTGCTCAGAGACCTAGTTTGTTACTATGCTAAAGCCAAGAGTAAATAATGATGCAGCAGCGTTAGGTGTTACCTCATAAAAACTGCATTGATATTCAGATCGTGAATAATTATTCATAATTAAGCGCAGTTTACGTTAACGTAAAGAGGCTGGTTTTAGATTGTTTTTTTACAAGTTGTTAAATTTGACACCAGTGTCATAAAAAAATAACGGGTGAAATACGCCTAAATGTAAAAAAATAGCATAGAATTTAGAAAGTGCCTTTAAGTGAGAAATATTCATGAATATGAATATGTATTCAAAACTCTATTGACTCATGAGGTATTTGGCGATAGTTTTGTTCGTCTGCTAGCACTGTCACAAAAGACTGAACCGCTAGTCGTTGTAGCAAGGGGAGGGGTCTATGTTATACGACTCAAAATTAGAAAAAGATAATTGTGGCTTTGGCTTAATAGCCCAGGTCAATGGTCAGGCGAGTCACCGCTTGATTCGAACAGCAATCACTGGCTTAGATCGCATGGAACACCGTGGTGGTATTTCTGCAGATGGTAAAACTGGTGATGGCTGTGGTTTATTAATGCAAAAACCTGATAGTTTCTTTCGTGCTATTGCCAGCGAACATGATTGGCACTTAGGTAAGAACTACGCCGTTGGCATGGTATTTTTAAATGCCGATCCTGTACTTGCGCAAACAGCTAAAGATGTGTTGAGTGAAGAACTCGAAAAAGAAACCTTGAGTATTCAAGGCTGGCGCGTAGTACCTACCGATGCGTCATGTTTAGGGCCAATTGCAAAAAAACAACTACCAGGCTTTGAACAAATTTTTGTTAGCGCACCAGAAGGCTGGCGTCCAAAAGATTTAGAACGTCGCTTGTATGTAGCGCGTCGTCGTGCTGAAAAGCGCCTCGAAAACGATGAACACTTTTATATTGCCAGTTTATCTGGTTTGGTCACTGTCTATAAAGGCTTGATGATGCCTGTAGACTTACCTAACTTTTATTTAGACTTAGCTGACATTCGCATGACCAGTGCGATTTGTGTATTCCACCAACGTTTTTCTACTAATACACAGCCTCGTTGGCCTTTAGCTCAACCTTTCCGCTATTTAGCGCATAATGGTGAAATTAATACGATTCAAGGTAACCGCCAATGGGCACGTGCCCGTGCTTAT
This sequence comes from Pseudoalteromonas sp. Isolate3, assembly GCF_022398505.1. Taxonomy (NCBI): domain Bacteria; kingdom Pseudomonadati; phylum Pseudomonadota; class Gammaproteobacteria; order Alteromonadales; family Pseudoalteromonadaceae; genus Pseudoalteromonas; species Pseudoalteromonas sp. Isolate3. The sequence continues at coordinate 22,974 of NZ_JAKEVN010000047.1, forward strand.
AAGTTTGCCTCACCACTTATTCCAGATCTGCAATCAGCCGCACCATTCGTTAACGAAAGCGGCTCAGATTCTTCAAGCTTAGATAATATGCTTGAGTTGTTCTTAGCGGGAGGCATGGATTTATTCCGTGCAATGCGTATGCTTGTGCCACCAGCATGGCAGAAAAACCGTGCCATGGATGATGACCTACGTGCGTTCTATGACTTCAACTCAATGCATATGGAACCATGGGATGGCCCAGCTGGTATTGTAATGTCTGACGGCCGTTTCGCGGCTTGTAACCTTGACCGTAATGGCTTGCGTCCGGCGCGTTATGTAATTACCCAAGATGGATTTATCACGCTTGCCTCTGAAGTGGGCATTTGGGATTACGCACCAGACGAAGTCGTTGAAAAAGGCCGTGTCGGACCAGGTGAGCTGTTAGTTATTGATACTCATCAAGGGAAAATATGGCATTCAGATGAGATTGACCAAGACCTTAAATCTCGCCACCCATATAAAGCCTGGCTAGAGGCAAACGTTAAGCGTTTAACGCCATTTGAACAGTTATCTGAAAAAGATGCGGGTAACCGTTCTTTTGATGACGAAACACTGCTTAAGTATCAAAAAATGTTTGGCTATACCAACGAAGAACTTGATAGCGTGATTCGTGTTATGGGTGAAAATGGTCAAGAAGCAACGGGTTCTATGGGTGATGACACGCCATTTGCGGTACTGTCAGAAGGCCATCGCTCACTGTTTGATTACTTCCGACAAAAGTTTGCGCAAGTAACGAATCCACCGATTGACCCACTTCGTGAAAATCACGTTATGTCACTAGCAACCTGTATTGGTAGTGAGCAAAACGTATTTAACGAAACCACCGGCCATGCTAAGCGTTTACAGTTTGATACGCCAATTTTGATGTACGCTGATATGCAACAGCTGATCAATGCTGACGATGAGCACTACAGCTACTGTAAAATTGATATCACTTACACCGCAGAAGAAGGCTTAGAAAAAGCAATCACACGTATCTGTGATGAAGCACAAGAAAAAGCGGCGTCAGGCTGTGTCATGCTTATTTTAAGTGATCGTAACTTTAGCGAAACGCATTTACCTATTCCTGCGGCGATGGCGGTTGGTTCAATTCAAAAGCGTTTAGTAGATAATAACTTACGTTGTGAATCTAATATCATCATCGAATCGGGCAGTGTCCGTGATGCGCATCAATTTGCGGTATTACTTGGTTTTGGTGCAACGGCAATTTATCCGTACCTTGCTTATGAATCATTAGTTGCAATGAGCGACAAAAAGACCCTGAATAAGAGCTATTGCGAAGTAACGCTTGCGTATCGTAATGCGATTAACAAAGGTCTGTATAAAATCATGTCGAAAATGGGCATCAGTACTGTCGCTTCGTACCGCTGTTCAATGTTATTTGAGGCAGTTGGTTTATCAGATGCGGTTGTAGAAACCTGTTTTAACGGTGTAGCTAGTCGTATTAAAGGGGCTTGTTTTACAGATTTTGATGATGACCAACGTAAGCTTCATAAGCTGGCCTTTAGTAAGCGTAAATTATTGAGCCATGGCGGATTATTAAAATATGTTCACGGTGGTGAGTACCATGCTTATAACCCAGATGTTATTCAAACACTGCAAAAAGCAGTACGCTCTGGGGATTACAAAGATTACTTAGCGTATGCTGATTTAGTAAATAACCGCCCGATCACCAATTTACGTGACATGTTGGCAGTCAAGATCCCTGATACAGGTGTGAGTGTTGATGATGTTGAACCTGCAACTGAGCTGTTCAAACGTTTTGACTCTGCAGCAATGAGTATTGGTGCGTTATCGCCAGAAGCGCATGAAGCACTCGCAATTGCAATGAACCGTTTAGGTGGTTGCTCAAACTCGGGTGAAGGTGGTGAAGACAAGCTTCGCTACGGCACAGAGAAAAACTCGCGTATTAAGCAGGTTGCCTCAGGTCGTTTTGGTGTAACACCACATTACTTACGTAGCGCTGATGTAATTCAGATTAAAGTTGCGCAAGGTGCAAAACCAGGTGAGGGTGGTCAATTACCGGGTGAAAAAGTAACGCCGTATATTGCAAAATTACGTTATTCAGTGCCGGGTGTGACTTTGATTTCGCCTCCGCCACATCACGATATTTACTCGATTGAAGATTTAGCTCAGCTTATTTTCGATTTAAAACAAGTAAATCCAGATGCACTTATTTCGGTGAAACTAGTTTCTGAACCAGGTGTAGGTACTATCGCAACAGGTGTAGCTAAAGCCTATGCCGATTTGATTACCATTGCTGGTTATGACGGTGGCACAGGTGCAAGCCCGCTCACTTCTGTTAAGTATGCAGGTAGTCCTTGGGAGCTTGGTCTTGCTGAAACTCAACAGGCGTTAGTAGAAAATGGTTTACGTCACCGTATTCGTCTACAAACAGATGGTGGCCTTAAAACGGGTCTAGATATCATTAAGGCGGCTATTTTAGGTGCTGAAAGCTTTGGTTTTGGTACTGGGCCTATGGTAGCTCTTGGTTGTAAATACCTACGTATTTGTCACCTAAATAACTGTGCGACCGGTGTTGCAACGCAAGACGATACGCTGCGTCAAAAGCATTATCATGGTCTGCCAGAAATGGCGATGAACTACTTTAAGTTTATTGCCGAAGAAGCGCGCCAAATTATGGCAAGCCTTGGTGTAACTCGCTTAACAGATTTAATAGGTCGTTTGGACTTACTTGAAGCAATTGAAGGCAAGACAGAGAAACAAAAGAAAGTTGATTTGTCTTCAGTTATTGCCGTACCAAACAACCCAACGGGTGAAACCTTGTATTGTAGTGTGCCTAATAGCTCACACTACTTAGGTCAGCTAAACGAAACCTTACTTGAAAAAGCGAAGCAAGCAATTGATGAAAAATCAGGTATCTCGCTGGTTAACCGTATTTGCAATACAGACCGCTCAGTAGGGGCTATGCTATCGGGTTATATTGCGTCAAAACATGGTAACCAAGGTATGGCTGCTGATCCTGTTTCTATTGAGCTCCATGGTACAGCAGGTCAATCATTTGGTGTGTGGAATGCAGGTGGTCTTGAAATGACGCTTGTTGGTGATGCGAATGACTATGTTGGTAAAGGAATGGCTGGCGGTAAGCTAGTAATTCGCCCACCGCTGGGTTCTTCTTTCGAAAGCCACAAAGCGACCATTGCCGGTAATACCTGTTTATATGGTGCAACGGGCGGTAAATTATTTGCCGCAGGCTGTGCCGGTGAGCGTTTTGCAGTTCGTAACTCAGGCGTCCAAGCGGTTGTAGAGGGCGTGGGTGACAATGGTTGTGAATACATGACAGGTGGTGTTGTTTGCGTACTTGGTAAAGTGGGTATCAACTTTGGTGCAGGTATGACAGGCGGTTTTGCTTATATACTTGACGAAGGTAATGACTTTGAAAAACGCATTAACCCTGAACTTGTTGAGATTGTCACGCTTGAAGGGTTGGCATCACACCAAGAGCATTTACGCGGTCTAATTGCTGAGCATTTAGAACTTACAGGCTCAAACCGCGCTGAGCAGATTTTAGCTAACTTCGATTTATACATTCCGATGTTTAAATTAGTTAAGCCAAAATCTAGTGATGTAAAAAGTTTACTTGGGCACCGAGCGCGCAGCAGCGCAGAGCTTCGTGTTCAGGCTCAGTAAGGGGGTAGTATGAGCGAAAATGTATACCAATTTATCGATGTACAACGTGTTGATCCGCGTAAAAAGCCAATCTCAGCGCGTAAACAATCTTTCGTAGAAATTTACGAGCCGTTTTCTGAGACGCAAGTTAACTCACAGGCGGATCGCTGTTTAGATTGTGGTAACCCGTACTGTGAATGGAAATGCCCAGTACATAACTATATTCCACAGTGGTTAAAATTAATTCGTACTGGCCGTATTTTAGAAGCGGCAGAGTTGTCTCATCGTACAAACAGCTTACCAGAGGTGTGTGGTCGAGTGTGCCCACAAGACCGCTTGTGTGAAGGCTCTTGTACACTTGACGAAGAGTTTGGTGCTGTCACTATCGGTAATATCGAAAAGTACATCACAGATACCGCTTTTAAGATGGGCTGGAAACCAGATATGTCGTATGTGGTTTGGTCTGACAAAAAAGTGGCTATCATTGGTGCTGGTCCGGCAGGCTTAGGTTGTGCGGATATTTTAGTACGTAACGGTGTAAAACCTGTGGTGTTTGACCGTCACCCTGAAATTGGCGGCCTTCTTACATTTGGTATTCCTTCATTCAAACTTGAAAAAGAAGTAATGCAAAAGCGTCGTGAAATTTTCACTGAAATGGGTGTCGAGTTTCAGCTAAACACTGAAGTTGGCGTTGATATTACTCTTGATGAAATCTTGGCTGAATATGATGCCGTTTTCTTAGGTGTCGGTACGTATCAAAGTATGCGTGCAGGGCTTGAGAATGAAGATGCTGATGGTGTGTTTGATGCACTGCCGTTCTTAATTGGTAACACAAACCGTGTTATGGGCTATGCAGAAGACAAACAAGCTTACCTCGATATGGCGAACGAAAAAGTTGTCGTGTTAGGCGGTGGTGATACAGCAATGGACTGTGTGAGAACCTCTATTCGACAAGGTGCTGCAAAAGTAACTTGTGCTTATCGTCGTGACGAAGAAAATATGCCAGGCTCAAAGCGTGAAGTTAAAAATGCCCGTGAAGAGGGGGTAGAATTTACCTTCAATGTACAGCCGAAAGGCATTGTTGTTGACGAGCAAGGTAAAGTTGCTGGCGTTAAGATGGTGAAAACCCAGCTTGGTGAGCCGGACGAAAATGGTCGTCGTCGTGCTGAAGAAGTTGCCGGCTCTGAACATGTTATTGAAGCTACCAAAGTGCTTATGGCTTTTGGTTTTAAACCTCATAAAATGGATTGGTTAGAGCCGTACGGTGTTGAAATCAATCATTGGGGTGGCATCAACGCACCAGAAAAAGGTGAATTTACCCATCAAACAACGAACCCTAAAATCTTTGCTGGTGGCGATATTGTTCGCGGCTCAGACTTAGTGGTAACCGCTATTTTCGAAGGCCGAAACGCCGCAGAAGGGATTATGGATTATTTGGAAGTTTAATCCTAAGGGGTTCATTTAATATTTATAAAAGCAAGCTACCTAGCTTGCTTT